>CAZXAI010000064.1:0-8959 GCA_964638265.1 uncultured Zetaproteobacteria bacterium | reverse complement strand
CATGCCATAGGTTTTACCCAGAAAGCTGATGCGATCATCGGCCAGTTGGGTGGATTGAATAGCGTGTGTGTTCATCGTATCTCCTGTATCTCAATCTTTATATCATCATTGTACCATCAGATCCGCAACGTGCAGGGCTTACATGTGCCGGTCAAGCCTTCTGTGTGCAGGGTTAAAGGATCATGAAGGTTTATCATGCGTAATCACTTTGACATCAATCACATCCGAATGGTTGCGGCTGCTATGGTGCGCGCCACTGACTGGCCGGATGGGCAGCATCCTGTTGATAATCAAACGTCGAAATGGCGGGAACAGCAGCAGAAAACCGATGCTGTCGGTAATAAATCCCGGCGTGAACAGGAGCAGACCGGAAAAAGCGATCATCAGTCCGTGAATGCCATGTTCAACGGGCGCTTCACCATGCGCCATGCGTTTCTGGGCGTCGATCAGGGTGCTCATACCTTGCCAGCGAATCAGCAACCCGCCCAGCGCTGCGGTAAACAGGCACAGGGCAATGGTGGACAGTCCGCCGATGCCGCTGCCCACTTCAATCAGCAGCCACAATTCCAGCAGCGGAAGGGTGATAAAAAGTAGAAATATTATTCTCAACATGGGCTATGTATAGGTATAATATCATCAAAACACAAGCTCTTTCAGGCGATGGTCTGTAACGCCAGTACATTCGACCTGTGTCTGGGAAGATTCAGGCCGTGAAACAAGCTACGGCAGCCGATCAATACAATAAAACAGCCCCCTTATATCGGGCGCTCCCAATGCAGTGGTCAGAGACAATTATTTCTGTAATACAGATTCAAATAGCGGGAATTCTTCCACCACCTGATAGCCATTCTTTTTGGCTTCGATATTGGCAGCAATAATCTGTTCCATTGATAAATCATGGTAGGGCTGGCAATGTTTTCTCTGTCGACACTGGCATGTCACGCATGCCGTGAGTTCATTCTTAAAGCCGCGTCCTGTTCCCTTTTTGATACACCAGATCAGATTCATGCGGGCAGATTAGCGCCTTCGAGCATGCTTTGCCAGTGAGTGCATACGGGTTTTGCGGGATTTGATGGTGGATAATTGGCACGGATCCACGCAGGTTTGGCGCATTCTTATCATCGGGGTTTTCATTTTTGTTCGGTTGCCATGTCTGATTCAGTCATCCATATTCTCTCTGCCCAGGTAGCCAACCAGATTGCCGCCGGCGAGGTGGTGGAGCGTCCGGCTGCAGCGGTGAAAGAGCTGATGGAAAATGCGCTCGATGCCGGCGCGACAGAGGTCACGGTGCGCATCACCGGCGCCGGTAAAAAAGCCATTGTCATCGAAGATAACGGCTGCGGCATGTCGGCATCCGATGCCGAACTGGCCTTGCAGCGCCATGCCACCAGCAAGATCGAAACATCCGATGATCTGCATCGCATTGCCAGCCACGGCTTTCGCGGCGAGGCTCTGCCATCCATTGCATCGGTATCGCGATTTCGCATGCAGACGGCGCTGGCCGGGCAGGACGAGGGCATCGAAGTGCGCGTCGATGGCGGCGCACATACGGAAACGCGTCCGGCTCCGCCCAGATGCGGCACCCGCATCGAGGTGCTGGATTTGTTTCTGAATACGCCGGCACGGCTGAACTTCATGCGCACCGATAAAACCGAAGAAGCTGCCATTGTGGACGTTTTTCGTGCCCTGGCGCTGGCCCACCCTGCGGTGGCGATGCGACTGGAACTCGATGGACGCAAACGCTTTGACTTTGTGCCGCAGGGTGAGCGCGCCCGCACGGTGGCGATTATGGGCAGGGATTTCGCCGACAACAGCATCGAGCAGCAGATCGCGCATGAGGGCATGCAGATCGCAGCCCATCTGGGCCTGCCGACCTACCATCATCGGGATAGCAGCAAAATGATGTTTCTGGTCAACGGTCGCGTGATTCGGGATAAACAACTGATTGCCGCCATGCGCGCCGGTTATCGCGATGTGATGTTTCATGACCGCTATCCGGTTGCCTTGATCCGGCTGGAGATTGATCCGGCCGATGTCGATGTGAATGTGCATCCGGCCAAGCGCGAGGTGCGTTTCAAATCGCCGCAGACGGTACGGGCCGGCGTGGTGGCCTGTATTCGGGCCGGCATTGAACGCATGGGGCAGGCGGTATCATCTACCACCAGCGATCAGGCCATGGGCTCGATGCAAGGCGCCATGCCATCATATCAGGACTCGCCAGCGGGGCAGGGCGGCAGCCCGCAATCCGGCGGTATGCCGCGTTTTTCTTCCGGTGGCTTTCGACCATCAGGCCAGGCCTCGGCCGTGCCGCCCGATGTGCAGCGGATTCTGTTTGCAGCGCCGGCTGCGGCAGAGCCGGAGCATGATTATCAGCTAGAGGGGAAACTCGATCTGGGGCAGCCGCTGGCTCAGATTCACCGCTGTTATATTCTCACCCAGACAGACAATGGCATCATACTGGTCGATCAGCATGCAGCACATGAACGCATGAGTTATGAAAAACTGAAAGCGCAACTGGCCGGCCAATCGATTGCCACGCAGATGTTGCTGACCCCGCTTGCTTTGCAGCCGGATGGCGAAACAGCTGCCTGGCTGCATGATCACAGCGCATCATTGCGGCCATTTGGCGTGGAGATTGATGCCCGTGGTGATGAATCATTCCTGATTCACAGCGTGCCCGCCATGCTGGCGGCAGAACCGGTCACGGAACTGGTTGCCGAATTGATCGAGGCATGCCAGTTGCTGGGGGCGGAGGCCGAAGCCGGCAGCAGCGGTCAGGCGCGTGTACTGGAACGCTGGCTGGGCAACCGCGCCTGCAAGGGCGCTATCAAATCCGGGCGCTTGCTGTCACGTGAAGAACAGGAGGCGCTGCTCAGAAAAATGGAACAAACGCCCAATATCGCCCAGTGCAATCATGGCCGTCCGACGTATATCAGCCTGTCGCTCAATGATCTGGAGCGCCTGTTCGGGCGACAGGATTGATAGCTGCTGGCGCTCTTGAGTAACAAAATGGTGAGTATACCATTTGGTTACTCAATCGTTGGGTGTTCGCAACGCGACCTGAGTCGCTATTCAATACACCGTTTTACGAGTTATATTGGCTCTGAATGCGATGAATCAGTCCTGAACTGGAATGCCCATCCAGAAATGGCATGACAATGACTTTACCGCCATGCTGACGGACGGCTGCCGCGCCGACGATATCATCAGGACGATAATCGCCGCCCTTGACCAGCACATCGGGCATCAGGGCGGTAATCAGCTTTAGCGGCGTATCTTCCGAAAACGGCACAACCAGCGCGACAGCACGCAGGGCGGCCAGCATGATGATGCGGTCTTGCAGCGGGTTGATCGGGCGGCCATGCCCCTTCAGACGACGAATGGAATCGTCATCGTTCAGACCGATGATCAGCTTGTCGCCGAGTGCTGCCGCCCTGTCCAGATAATCAATATGGCCGGGATGCAGCAGATCGAAACAGCCGTTGGTGAAGACAATATGCTTTCCTTCGCTTTTCCACTGTCTGACCTGCTGTTGCGCCTCTGACAGGGCGGTTACATCCTGCAATGTGAAAGCCTCACGAATGGCCCGATTGCATCAGGTCGATCACAGCGGTTACGCCCGGCGTGCCTCTGGCGATATCCTTGGCGCGCTGGCGCTCAATGAGTCGGTTGACCACGCCTTGCAGATATACCTTGCCGTTGACGGTATCGACATGAATCTTGAAGCCGGATACGAGCTTATCCTGCCACAGGCGCCGTTTGATGCGGGTCGTGATCCAGGAGTCGGACAACACAGTACGCAGTTTCGGCATGCCTGTTTCCAGCTTGTTTTCCACGGCCACCACGCCACGTATGTGTTTGGTGATATACACTGCGCGTTCAATATGCCTGCGGGTGGGCAGATGGCCGGTCAGGGTGGCTTTCCCCCGAATGACTTCAACCCCAATCCATCGCGACGGCATATCGCGTTCGGCAATCAGTCTGGCATCAATCTTGGATGCGATGGCAACATCATCGATTTGCCGGCCAATGGTGCGTTCATCATGGAGGCTGGAAGCGCCGGCAGCGGCTCCGCCCAGTATCGTCGTGGCAAAACAGCCGGGCAGGGATAATGTGGCGGTGAACAGAATCAATAGTCGAATCAATGGCATGATGCCTCCGGTGGTTTTTTTAATCAATATCATCGCCCAGGGCTTCCAGTAAGGCGGCAAAGAGCAGGGGTACCAGTATTTCATCGGGGCCGGATAACCAGAATCCGGCGCCATCGGGCAGCGATAAACGTGTGACCACATCGGTGATGGCCGTTGTGCTGGCGGCCGGATCAATAACAGCGGTCGTGACCGACTCAATCGTTTCACCCACATTGCGGGCGGCATCAACCGCCTGCAACAGTACGCGCGGCATCACCACGCTGGAAGCGACATTGATGATCACGCCATGGCTCGATGCGGCCATCATGCCGGCCAGTAAACGGAAATCGACCATGCCGGCGGCGCCGAGCGCTTCGCCATGCGCGGCCGGATGAAAACAGAATGCATCCGCGCCGATGGCCGGGTGTACAGAAACCGGGATACCATAACGGTAGGCGGTGGCAACAATCGAGTGATCGAGATGCTCCAGTTCGGATTCCAGCAGGTGTTTGCCGACGCTTTTGCCAATGCCCCAGTTTTCCAGACTGCCGAAATTGATGGCATCGTTGATCAGGCAGCCGGATTCTTCGGTCATAAAATAATTACCATCGCGGAGTTCGCGTTCGCGCGCGGTAACGGTACGCCCGGATATGGCAATCTCGACATCCTGCTCCAGTGCTGCGCCGGTCAGGGCCAGCCCGGTAATGACTTTCTGTTCAATCAGGCGGCACATCAGCGGGCCGAGCCCGGAATCCAGCACATGGCCGCCGCAGGCGAGAATAATTGCGTGCTTGTTGCGAAACGCGTGCACCATGGCATCGCGCAGCCGAAACAGGTCACCGGCGCAGCCCAGATTGGGCAGGCTGCACAGGAAATTATCAAACCCGCTGCCCGGCTGGTAAGGCGCACCGAAATCCTTGCTGTCGGAATCGGTTAAGCGCTTGGCCATGGCAACGGTTTTTAACTTGCTGAAAGAAAGTGGTTTAATGGTCATGGGTATCTCCAAACATGGTTTCATCCACCAGCGCGCATAGAATATGCAGGCAGGTGATATGCATTTCCTGAATGCGCGGCGTGGATGGGTGGGCGATATTGATATGTATGCTTACATGCGGGTTGCGGCCCAGTTTGCCACCATCTTTGCCCGTCAGGGCAATGGTGTGCATGCCGGCAGCAGCGGCTGCATCGGCAGCGGCTACAATATTATCCGAATCGCCACTGGTGGAAATCAGCAACAGCAGATCACCGGGTCGTCCCAGCGCCTCTACCTGTCTGGAAAACACCTGTGCAAAAGAAAAATCGTTGGCGATACTGGTAATGACCGATGCATCATGGGTCAGCGCCACAGCGGCCATGCCGGGGCGGTTGATTTCAAAGCGATTGACCAGTTCGGCGGCAAAATGTTGAGCATCGGCGGCCGAACCGCCATTGCCGCAGGCCAGCACTTTACCCCCGTTTTGCAGGCAGGTCACGATGGCGCTGGCGGCCTGCTGCAGGGGGGGGGAGAGGGTATCCATGCACTGGCGGCGCAGTGCAATGCCGGCGCTGAAAGCCTGCTCGATCAATGGGTTCGCATGCTGCTGACTGGCGCTCACCTGATAATATCCTCCATGTGTTCGATGCGCGGGGGAACCCACGCCGGTAAGCCGACTCTAGGGGTCAGGATGATTAAATCAAAGCGGCATTGACACTGCGCCAGATTTTCATGCCGGCTCAGCCATGTTTCGGCTGCCGATTGCAGGCGCGAACACTTGTCCGGATGCATGGCCAGCAGGCTGGCGTCACGCGAGCTGTGCGCTTTGACTTCAACAAACACGATTAAATCATCGCGTCGGGCGACGATGTCGAGCTCACCGCGAGCGAGCCGGATATTGCGATCCAGTATGGAAAAGCCCCGGTGCTGCAAATAGCGGGCGGCGCGTTCTTCGCCCAGTTGCCCCTGTTTTGTAGTCATGGCAGGGGATTCATGAACGATTGGTGATTAGCGCATACACGCGTGATTTACTGACGCCGAGGGTATGGGCGACGGCCTTGGCGCGGGCCGACGGGGGCAGAGCCTGCATGGCCGCTTCGGCCAGACAGTCGATAATGTGGGTGTCGGTCAGCTCAACTGCTGCTGCGCTGGCCGGGCCGATCAACAGCACGATTTCGCCGCGCGGCGCATGCTGTTGAAAATGCTGTACCAGTTCCGCAGCCGTACCCCGGATAAATTCCTCATGCAACTTGGTCAGTTCGCGGGCCACGACGAGTGCCCTGTCCGGCTGTAGCTGCCTCTGCATCTCTTGCAGCGTGGCCAGCAGACGGCGGGGTGATTCCAGTACCACTACCGTTTCCTCTGCGCCGACGATGCGGTTGAACTCTGTCTGCCGCGATTTGCCGCTGCGTGGCAAAAAGCCTGAAAAACGGAAATGATCGGTCGGCAGGCCGGATGCACACAGGGCGGTCAATACGCTGCTGCAACCGGGGATCGGCACGATATTGATGTGTTCGGCATATAGCCCGCGCACCAGCCGGTAGCCGGGATCGGAAATCAGCGGCGTACCGGCATCGCTAATCAGCGCCACATCTGCGCCGTCTTTGAGCCGGCTCAGCAGGGTTTGGATCATGGCGCTTTCATTGTGCTCATGAACGGCGATCATCGCTGTATGAATGGCATAATGTTGCAATAACTTGCGACTGTTGCGCGTATCTTCGGCGGCAATAACATGTACGGATTTCAGTATTTCCACGGCGCGATAGGTCATATCGGCCAGGTTGCCGATAGGGGTGGCGACGACGAACAGTTGGCCGTATGCGGATTGATGTTTAGGCTGCGAATCCATGTTGAGGACACCTTATCTTTTCAAACCATCGGCGGCAATGCCAGCTGTGCTGTTTGCAGCCATAATGGCTCTATTCATACTCAGTGCTTGCCAACCCAAAATGAAGACGCAAACAGTCGCCAAGCCTGCTGCATCGCACATGTTGCAGGTATTCCGGGGCGCGGCTGAAATACAGACGCTGATGGCGCAGGCGCGTGCCGGTGGCGATATTCATGGTATTTTACAACAGCTCGATGCGCTGGCCGCAGGCGCTGCCGGGCCGATTCGTGAGGAAGCAAGCTTTCGTAAAGCGCAGTTGATGCTCGAAGGCCATATTGCAGATGCCGATAGCGCTGCTATGGCTGCAATCCGTACATACCCGCAGCATGCGCTGGTACCCTATGCGCATTTCTGGTTGGCGCGATGGTGGCTGGAACAGGATGAGAACGGACGCGCGCTGGATGAGATGCGTCAGGCCTTGCTGCATCCCCGCCTGACGGGGGAGTTGCTGGATCAGATTTTTGATGTCGCGCCTGCGCTGGTGCAGGACGTGGGTGAGCGCGAAGCGGTCGGCTGGTTGCTGGCGGCAGCCCAAATCGATCTGGCCGGGCGTGATAACTGGCTGCGCATGGCGGCCCGACGCGCCTCTATCGAAACGGTTGAACAATGGATGCGCGATCAGGCGCTCAGGCCAGATATCCTGCCCGCATTTGCACTGTATGCCGGGCGGGCGCGTTTGATGAGCGGTAATATGGCTGAAATTGGCAGGATTGCGGAGCTGTTGTCCGCTGCCATGCCGAATGCTCCGGAAATCGGGCAGCTACAGGCATGGGCATCGGGAGAGGTCAGGGTTGCGAGCATTGGCGTACTATTGCCATTGAGCGGTAAATACGCCCGTTATGGTCAGCAGGCTTTGCGCGGTATTCGTATTGCGCTGGCCGGGCTGGCATATAGTGACTATATCACCCTGCGCGTTGAAGATACGGGTTCGGATCCATCCACTGCAATCCGGGCGTACCGGCAACTGGCGGATGAATCAGTCAATATCATTATCGGGCCGCTGCTGGCGGATACGACCGAAGCGCTGTTGCCCTACCTCAAACGGTCGATTCCTGTCATCAGCCTGACCGGCGCCATTGATCTGGCGCATCGTTCGGATGCGCTGTTTATTCATACCCTGTCGCCACTGGCTCAGGTGGATGTGATGGCGGATTATGCCTGGCAGCATGGCGCCAGACGTATGGTGGTGATTTCAGATAGCGCTGAAAAACAGACGGAAGCGACGATGTTTGTGAATGCTTTTGAGGCGCTGGGCGGAGCAGTGCTGCAAACCATGCAACTGGATGCCGGCGTGATCGACTACCGTGACCGTTTGCAGCAACTGCGTTACGAAACAGATGACGATGTGGTGCTGGCCGCGCTGGATGAGGATTTGAACGTATTCCTGCCCAAGATGGATATGGAAATACGCATGCCGGTGAACTTCGATGCCGTCTATCTGGCCCTGAATGGCAAACAGGTCGCCCTGCTGGCCGGGCAACTGGCGTATGCCGATATCTCCGGCCTGCCGCTGTATGGCAGCAGTCGTTGGCAGGATGGTCATTTGCTGGATGATCGTGGGCGCTATCTGTCCCACGCCCGTTTTGCCACATCAGGCAGTGCTGATCAGAACGATGGTGCGAGCATGCGTAGTTTTGAATTTGCGAACCGGGAGGCATGGGGCAGTGATAAAACGACCGATCTGATGCGTCTGGCTTATGATACCATGCGCATTGCAGCCGTACTCACCAGTCGGCTGGGCCTGAAAGAGCGTGCTATTTTTGAGGCCCTGCAGGATCCGGAAGGCTTTCCCGCCATGACCGGCCATGTGCATTTTGATGCCTTTGGTGTGGGTCAGAAACAACTGGATATTTTCAGCATTAAAAAAGGCAAAGTTGTTCCGGCAGGATGAGATTCATGCTGCCAACATATTGTTGCGCTCGTAGCTCAGCTGGATAGAGCATCAGGCTTCGAACCTGAGGGCCGGGG
>CAZXAI010000063.1:0-9004 GCA_964638265.1 uncultured Zetaproteobacteria bacterium | reverse complement strand
AGGCGTCTTCGGATTCCTGACCTATCTGATGTTGAACGGTTAAGGGGAGAGAACGACGATGGATTTAAACAACGTCATGGACTTTCCAATCCTGTCACTGAGCATATTCCTGCCGACGCTGGGGGCGCTGGTGATCTGGCTGTTTGTGCGCGGTGATCATGCTGTGCGCTGGGCTGCACTGGGCGTTTCCGTAGCCACCTTGCTGGTGACCCTGCCGCTGGCGCTGCAATTTGATACGACCACGGCCCATATGCAGTTCGAGGAACTACACCCCTGGATCAGCGCCTTCAATATTAATTACCAGCTGGGTGTGGATGGTATCTCGATGCCGTTCATCCTGTTGACCAGTCTGCTGACTGTGGTGTGTATTGTATCGGCATGGCAATGTATTCAGACGCGTGTGAAAGAATATATGATTGCCTTTCTGGTGCTGGAGACCACGCTGATCGGCGTGTTCTGCGCCCTTGATGCGATTTTGTTTTACTTCTTCTGGGAAGCGATGCTGATTCCGATGTATCTGATTATCGGTATCTGGGGCGGCAAGAATCGTGTGTATGCCACCATTAAATTCTTCCTGTATACGCTGGCCGGTTCGGTGCTGATGCTGATTGCCGTACTGGCGATGTATTTCCAGGTGGTGGATGCCAATGGCCAGCATACCTTCTCGCTGCTGGCGTATATGGATTACCCCTTCGATTTCACCTGGCAGTTCTGGATATTTATCGCGTTCTTTGTTGCTTTCGCGGTGAAAGTGCCAATGTGGCCGGTGCATACCTGGTTGCCGGATGCGCATACTGAAGCGCCGACGGCGGGTTCGGTGATTCTGGCCGGTATCCTGTTGAAGATGGGTGCCTACGGCTTTCTGCGTTTCTCACTGCCGATGCTGCCGGATGCATCGCAATATTTTGTACCGTTTATCGTGGCCTTGTCACTGGTGGCGATTATCTATATCTCGCTGGTGGCGATGATGCAGACGGATATGAAGCGCCTGATTGCCTATTCATCGATTGCGCACATGGGTTTTGTCACGCTCGGTACGTTTATGTTTACGCAGATCGCCCTGGAAGGCGCGGTTATCGGCATGATTTCGCATGGTTTCGTGGCTGCCGCCCTGTTCCTGTGCGTCGGTGTGATGTACGACCGTTTGCATACGCGTGAAATCGGCGATTATGGTGGCGTGGTGAATGTGATGCCGGTATTTGCGGCGGTGATGCTGTTTTTCTGTATGGCCAATGTGGCTCTGCCGGGCGCATCGGCCTTTATTGGTGAAGTCATGGTACTGATTGGCACCTTTAGCGCCGACCCTGTTTATCTGGGGATATCCACCAAGTGGGTGGCTATCGCTGCGGCGACCAGCGTGATCCTGTCCGCCTGTTATACCCTGTGGATGTATAAACGCGTGGTGATGGGTGACCTGGTCAAGGACAGTGTTAAAACTATGCAGGATATGAGCCTGCGTGAGTTTGGGTTCTTTGCGCCATTGATATTGCTGACGCTGTGGATCGGTTTTTATCCGCTGCCGGTGCTGGACTGGCTGCATGTCTCTGTATCCCATCTGGCCGATCAGGCGACCAGCAGCAAGCTGGCTGCAGCTGCACTGGCGCAGGCAGCCCCTGTGCTTGATGCAGTACACCATTGAAGGAAGTAAATCATGGCTAATGTGACATTCCCGTTCCCGTTTCCCGATCATCTGATCGTGCTGCTGCCCGAAATCATCGTGGCAGTGCTGGCCATGGCGCTACTGCTGGTGGATTTGTTCATCGCCAGAGAGAACAAGGTCTGGACTGCCTACCTGGCCATTGTCGCTATCGTGATTGCTGCCTTTGCAACATGGCAATTATCATCGGGTGAAACCATTCATGCCTTCTATGGTTTCTTTGTGTTTGATCCGTTCTCCGTTTATTGCAAGCTGCTGATTTATGCGGCGACGGCGATTGCGATGGTGATTTCTATCGATTATATGAAAGATGAAGCGAATATCGGTGAGTATTATGTGCTGATGTTGTTTGCCATGCTGGGCATGATGTTGATGGTATCTGCCACCAACTTTATCATCATGTATCTGGGCATGGAGCTGATGGCCCTGAGTGTGTATGTGCTGGTGGCCTATCAGCGTGAGGTGCTGCGCGCCAATGAGGCAGCGCTGAAATATTTCATTCTGGGGGCATTGTCATCCGCGCTGCTGCTGTATGGCATCACCTTCCTGTACGGCGTGACCGGCAGCTTTGATTTTGCCGAAGTCGGCGCGGCGCTGGCAACTGCCGATGATAATGCACGCAGTGCGGTGGTGCTCGGGCTGGTGTTCCTGATGGCTGGTCTGGCGTTCAAGGTGTCCATGGCGCCATTCCATATGTGGACGCCGGATGCGTATGAAGGCGCTCCGACGCCGGTGACGGCATTTATGTCGGTGGCGCCGAAGGTGGCTGGTTTTGCCATCCTGATTCGTGTGCTGGTGGACGCATTGCCGGCCCTGCAGGTGGAATATACATCCATTCTGATCGGCATGGCTGTGCTGACGATGGCGGTTGGTAATCTGGCGGCTATTGCCCAGCGTAATATCAAACGCATGCTGGCTTATTCGACCATCGGGCATGTCGGCTTTGTTATTTTGGGCCTGATTGCTGCCAATAGCGATGGTTATGCCGGCATCCTGGTGTATTTATCGATTTATCTGGTTATGACCATGGGCGTGTTCGCTATTATTATTATGATGCGCAGGGAAGGTATTCAGGGCGAGTTGCTGGATGATTACGCCGGCCTGTCCAAAGTGCGTCCTGGTTATGCACTGGCCATGGCGATATTCCTGTTTTCGCTCGGTGGTATTCCATTCCTGGCCGGTTTCTGGGCCAAATATGCGGTATTTATCGCGGCGGTAGAGGCGGGTCATTTGTACCTGGTGCTGTATGCGCTGTTATTCTCGGCCATTGGCGCATTTTATTATATTCGCGTGGTCAAATACATTTACTTCGATGATGCGCGTGTGGCCTTTAACCTGGTTGAGAGTCGCGCCATGCAGGCCACCGTGGTGGTCATGGCGCTGGCCGTGGTGGCGCTGGGTATTTATCCGGATCCATTGATGGATTTGTGTAAACAGGCTCTGGCCGGGCTGGCATAAGGTGGTGCTGCTGCATCAGGCTGTTGATGCAGCAGTTTGAAACCGGGTATGATAATGGCGGTTGTAAATAGCTGAACTCGCCGCTATAATGCGCCTCGCACGAGTTGAGGGGATGGGGATTTGCTTAACAATCAAGCGCTCAATCACCTGAGGGGTTGATGTCTGTTATAGAAAAACCTGCCCTGAGACGCATACTGCGACTGCAGCTTGTGCTTGGAATTATTGTGTTTTTGGCATTGGCAGTTATCGGTCAGATCCATTACGCCCTGTCTTTTTTATGCGGCGTGTTGTTGATGGCAGTCAATGGCTGGTGGTTGGCCAGGCGTCTTGATCAAAGCAGTGGTCTGGGTGTGGAAGCAGGGCAGAGATCCCTGTATGCAGGAGCCGCAATCCGGTTTATCGCGTTGATTGCAGGCTTGCTGCTGGCGCATATGATCGGTTTGCATTTATTGCTGGTGGCAGCGGGGATGTTTGTGGCGCAGGCGAGCGTGTTTGTATCGGCGCTGGCAGGCTTTCAGGCAGAATATGTGTCAGAGAAAGATGCTGCGAAAAAGCAGGCGACAAATCTTAACAGCTTGAAGAAGTAAGTAAGCACACAAAGGAGACGGTTTTGGCTGAACAGAGTCACGACGGTGGCATTGCAGGTCACCTGCACTACTGGACCATCAAGTTTGATGAATCCAACCCGTTTATGCAAATTCATCTGGATACCATGCTGATTACGCTGATTGTGGCGACTTCCATGTTTGTGTTTGCGTTATGGTTGAAAGGGAAGCTGGTGGAAGGGGCACCATCAGGCGCGCAAAACTTCATGGAGTCGGTGGTCGGCTTTATTGAAGATACCGTGAACGACAACTTTCCGGTGCATAACCCCCTGATTGCCCCGCTCGCATTTACCATTTTTGTATTTATCGCCCTGATTAATACCATAGATATCCTGCCGGCCTTCCTGATTGGCCATATTGCCGGTCTGTTCGGCGTTGAGCATTTCCGTCCCGTGCCGACCAATGATTTGAATTTGCCGGCGGCCATGGCGGTGTCTGTGTTCGCGCTGGTGCTGTATTATGAATTCAAGCTCAAGCCGGTTCACTTTATGAAAGAGCTGGTGATGGAGCCGTTTACCAATCTGGTGCCCGGTTTCCTCAAGCCAGTCGTGATGCCGATTAATCTGATTCTGAAGGTTGTTGAAGAAGTGGCCAAGCCCTTGAGTCTCTCCTTCCGACTGTTCGGTAATATGTTTGCAGGTGAAGTGATCTTCCTGTTGATTGCCTTCCTGCTCTTGGCCGGTGGCCCGGTAAGTATGGCGGCAGGTTTCTTTGTCGGTCTGGCGTGGACGATATTCCATCTGTTTATCGGTCTGCTGCAGGCATTTATTTTTATGATTCTCACGGTGGTGTATCTGTCTATTGCGCACCAGCCGGTAGAACACTGATTAGTTAATAATAAAAAGGAGTATATAACTATGGATCCAACAATCATCACAGCTGCTACCGCAATTTCTGTCGGTGTAATTCTTGCTGCTGCAGGCCTCGGCTCTGCTATCGGCTGGGGTTTGATCTGCTCAAAGACTCTGGAAGGTATTTCCCGTCAGCCGGAAATGCGCCCGCAGTTGATGTTCAATATGTTCATCTTTGCAGGTTTGATGGAATCATTCCCGTTTATCATCATGGCTTTCGCTCTGTGGTTCCTGTTCGCTAACCCGTTCCTGGGCTAATTGAAAAAGAATAACGAACAGAACGAACTAAAGAGGAGGTCGTATGAGTATTGACCTGACATTTATCGGTCAGATTGTAGTTTTCCTGACGCTGGTGTATCTGATGCGGAAACACCTGTACGGACCCATGTCCGAGCTGATGGCTGCACGCGCTCAAAAAATTGCTGACGGGCTGGCTGCTGCTGATGCCGGCATGGAAGCAAGAGCAAAAGCAGAAGCCGAGATTGCCGAGCAATTCAAAGAAGCCCGTGTCAAGGCTGCTGAAATCCTGGCCTCCGCTGAAAAGCGTGCTGCCGAGATTAATGAAGCAGCGGTGTTGAAAGCGCGCTCGGAAGGTGAAGGTATCGTCGATGCCGCCCGTGAAGAAATCAATGCCGAGATGGGACGTGCGCGTCAGGCGCTGCGTGATGAGGTGGCTGATATCGCCATGCTGGCCGCAGAGCGCGTGGTGGAAGCGGAACTCGATGCCAAGCGCCATGCCAAGCTGATTGACGGCATCGTCAGCAGCGGGTTTGGTAACGCATGAGCACGTCACAGATTTCACGTCGCTACGCCGTAGCCCTGTTTGAGCTGATCAATGAGGGCTGCAAGATCGAAACGGATCTGGCCAGGGTGGCAGCGGTTGCAGCTCATGATGAGGTCGCGGCATTGCTTGCCTCGCCTGATTATCCTGCTGAATTAAAGCGGAATGTTATTATTAAAGCTGCCGGCGGTAAGGTGAGTGACGAAGTGGATCGCCTGGTCACCATGCTGGTGGAGCGTAACAAGGCAAGCCTGTTGCCTGAAATCAATGCCCAGGTGGAAGACATGATTCACCAGGCTACCAGCCAGCTGGATGCAGCCGTGACGGTGGCGACTACTCTGCCCAAGGCCACGCAGGATAAGCTGAGTAAGGCGCTGACCGCTTCCACCGGTAAGCAGGTGCGTCTCACTGTATCGCAAGATAAGTCCATTCTGGGTGGCATGGTTGTGCGTATTGGCGACCGCAAAATAGATTATTCGTTGCGTACGAAGCTGGCCGGCCTGCGCCGTGCTCTGGCCTCGTAAGTAACAGACTGAGTATTAGAGGATAATAATAATGAAGCTCGATACCGCAGAAATTAGCTCAATCATCAAAGAACAGATCAAAGGTTTTGAAGCCAGCGCAGCTGATGCCAATGTCGGTCGTATCATCTCGGTTGGCGATGGCGTGGCGCGTCTGCACGGCCTGTCCGGTGCGATGTCCGGTGAAATGCTGGAATTCACGGGCGGCACCAAGGGTATGGTGCTCAATCTGGAAGAAGACAGCGTGGGCGCTGTCATCTTTGGTGAGTATACCAACCTCTCCGAAGGCGATGAAGTGAAATGCACCGGCAAGATTTTCGAAGTGCCTGTCGGCCCGGAACTCAAAGGCCGCGTCGTGAACTCACTCGGTCAGCCGATTGACGGCAAGGGCCCGATTAACGCGACTGCATTTGATGCGGTGGAGAAAATTGCCCCCGGCGTTATCGAACGTAAATCTGTCGACCAGCCTTTGCAGACCGGTATCAAGTCTATTGACTCGATGGTGCCTGTCGGGCGCGGTCAGCGCGAACTGATTATTGGCGACCGCCAGACCGGCAAGACTGCCATTGCCATTGATACCATCATCAACCAGAAAGACAGCGGCGTCACCTGTATCTATGTGGCAGTCGGCCAGAAGGCCTCCACGGTTGCAACCGTGGTACGCACATTGAAAGAGCATGGCGCGCTCGATAACACCATTATCGTAGCGGCATCCGCATCCGAGTCGGCGGCGTTGCAATATATTGCACCGTATGCCGGTTGCACCATGGGTGAGTATTTCCGTGATCGCGGCGAGGATGCACTGATTGTGTATGATGATCTGACCAAGCAGGCCTGGGCCTATCGTCAGGTATCATTGATTCTGCGCCGGCCTCCGGGTCGTGAAGCCTATCCGGGCGATGTGTTCTATCTGCACTCCCGTTTGCTGGAACGCGCGTCTCGTGTGGATGAGACTTATGTTGAAAAGTTCACCAATGGCGAAGTCAAAGGCAAGACCGGTTCACTGACCGCACTGCCGATTATTGAAACGCAGGAAGGCGATGTGTCTGCATTCGTGCCGACCAACGTGATTTCGATTACCGATGGCCAGATATTCCTGGAAACCAGCCTGTTCAATTCCGGCCAGCGTCCGGCCATCAATGCCGGCCTGTCCGTATCCCGTGTGGGCGGTGCGGCCCAGACCAAGGCGATGAAGAAAGTCGGCGGCGGTTTGCGCCTCGATCTGGCTCAGTATCGCGAACTGGCGGCATTTGCCCAGTTCGCATCTGATCTGGATGCGGCCACGCGTCAGCAGATTGAACGCGGCAAGCGCGGCATGGAAGTGCTCAAGCAGGACGAAAACAGTCCGCAGTCGGTAGCTGATATGACTGCCATCCTGTATGCCCTGAATAACGGCGATCTGGATGATGTTGAAGTCAACAAGGTGGTTGCATTCGAAAAAGCCTATCTGGCCAATTTGAATTCAGTCCATTCCAGTCTGATGGAAGGTTTGAATGCCACGCCGGCCATGAATGAGCAGGTAGAAGAAGGTTTGCAGCAAGCAGTTGCAGACTTCAAATCTACCGGCACATACTAAGTACAGGGATTCGATATGGCTTCTGCCAAGGAAATACGCGGCCAGATTAAGGCGATCCAGAACACGGGTAAGATTACCAAGGCGATGGAGATGGTTGCCGCATCCAAGATGCGCAAGGCTCAGGATCGCGTGGTTGCAGCGCGTGCTTACTCCGAGGGCATCCTGCGCGTTGTCGGTCATCTGATGAATGCACACCCGGAATATAAGCATCCGTTTCTGGTGCAGCGCGATGAGATTAAAAAAGTCGGCGTGATTGTCATTACCACGGACAAGGGTCTGTGTGGCGGTTTGAATACCAATGCATTGAAAGCAGCACTGGGCTTGATGAAAGAGCAGGAAGCCGATGTGGAAGTATTTACCATTGGTCGTCGGGCCGGCATGTTTATGCGCCGCATTGGCGCTCCGATTAACGGTGTTGCCGAAAATGTGCCGGATACCCCGGAATTGTCCGATATCATCGGCTTGATTACGCTGGCCATTGAAAAGTATGTCAATGGCGATCTCGATGAAGTGCATCTGGTGTATTCCGAGTTTGTCAATACGATGACCCAGACGCCCACATCGATGCGCCTGATGCCATGCCCGTTACCGGAAAAAACAGATACCGGTTACTGGGATTATCTCTACGAGCCGGAAGCCAAAGAAGTGCTCGAAGGCGTATTGCGTCGCTATGTCGAGTCACTGGTCTATCATGCTCTGTTGGAAAACAAGGCGTGCGAGCAGTCAGCGCGTATGGTGGCCATGAAAGCGGCAACGGATAATGCCAAGGATATCGTCAAGGATCTCAGCATTACCTATAACAAGGCTCGTCAGGCTGCTATTACACAGGAGCTGGCAGAAATCTGTGCCGGTGCTGCAGCGGCAGGCTAATTATCAGCTGATTCTTAAGGGTCAGCAGGAAACAACGTGAAACAGTCAAGCTATTCAGGAGAGGTCAGAAAATGAGTACAGGAACTATTGTCCAGGTAATCGGTCCGGTAGTGGATATCCGCTTCAATGCTGGCAAGCTGCCAAAAATTTATAATGCGCTGTTGATGAGCGATCCCAAGTTGACGCTGGAGGTGCAGCAGCACCTGGGTGATAACTGTGTGCGTGCCATTGCCATGGGAACGACTGACGGTTTGACGCGTGGCATGGAAGTGTCCGATACCGGCGCTGCCATCAAGGTGCCTGTGGGTCAGGCGACGCTGGGTCGCATCATGAATGTATTGGGCGAAGGTATCGACTTTGAAGGTGCAGAAGTCAAGGCTGACGAGTTCAAGGAAATCCATCGCGCCGCACCCAGCTTTGAAGAGCTGGCGCCCTCATCGGAAATTCTCGAAACCGGCATCAAGGTGATTGATCTGATCGCACCGATTGCCAAGGGCGGTAAAGTGGGTCTGTTCGGCGGCGCTGGCGTTGGCAAGACCGTCAACATGATGGAGTTAATCAATAACATCGCCAAAGCGCATGGCGGCTTCTCTGTATTCGCCGGTGTGGGCGAACGTACCCGTGAAGGCAATGATTTCTATTATGAAATGAAAGAGTCCAACGTGCTGGATAAAGTGGCGCTGGT
>CAZXAI010000062.1:0-9137 GCA_964638265.1 uncultured Zetaproteobacteria bacterium | reverse complement strand
TTATCGCACACGGCATTTATTGCCTGTTGCGGCGCTGCTTGTTGCCATGATGTGTGTGTTGTTTTGCTACAGAGATGTGCTTTTCCTGCCAGGGAAATAAATAATATAACCAAATAGCAGGCGATTATCTGCTGCTGTGGTGCGTCATTTTGACACGAGGCGACTCTGGCCTGATTGATGCTGTACTATTGCATGTTATGTTTGGCCATGCACACTGCAACCGACTTGCTCCTGGAGGGCATATTTGATGACTGAAGCCGGTATATATTTGTTCAAACGCATGCGTTTATTTGCACTGGCGCTGTTGCTGATGCCATTGATCAGCATGCCTGCGAATGCCGGCGTGGTGGGCGGCAGTTTTATTTATGTGCAAAAAGCCAATGGCGGCCTCATTCAGTATCATGTTGATGCGGTCGATTATCAGGGTACGCCGGCCTGGCGTATTGGCTGGGATTGCGAACAGATTAAAGCGGAACATTTTATTCGGCGCAGTGACGGCGCGCCGTTGTATGTCAAACGTGTCAATCATTCCCTGCAGCGTACGGTTGAAATTCTGTACAGCCTGAACGACAAACAACCAACGATCTATCGCAAGCGTAGTAAAAATGAATTCCTGGAACGCAAAATCTGGCAGCATAGCTTGCGCGATTTGGGTGCGATGCCGCAGTTGTTACAGGGCTACGCCAATACGGAGTCGGGTGACGATATTACGTTCTCCGCCATCAACTATGATGATGGCAAGGTATATGAGTTGGTTGCCCAGCAGGTTGGCTTCCGCAATGTAAGGGTGGAAGGCGAGCGTGTACGCTGTGCTATCTATGATGTGAAGCTCGATTCATGGCTGTCCACATTTGTTGGCAAGACCCGTTTGTTAATTCCGCAGAACACACAACATAGTAATTTTGTTGCTTATACCGGCCCGGGGCTGGACAGTGGGTCTGAGCAATGGTCATTGCGTCTGGTTGGCAGAGACAAGACCATGGCCATGCTGGAGCAATCAGAACTGACGCAGTAAGTTGTTTCGGTGGCTTGCAGCGATTGCTGGACATCTGTTTCGTGCGTTTTTCCGGACAGGGTAGAATCGCCATGATTGTCAGTGACCGACAGTTTTGGGCCTATGTGGCCAGTCTGTGGCCGTTGCCATTAATTTTCCTGCTGGGTCAAAGTCTGATGCGCTTCAGCGGCAATACAGCTGAGTTGGGAATTAACTATATATTATCCATGGCCGATGGCGTGGTGTTTCTGTCGTTTTTTTGTGGGGCGGCATGGTGGGCCTTTCAGCCGTTGCGACAGAGCCTGAATAATGTTGCAGACCCCGGCCGTCGCCGTCGCCTGATTGAAACGGTTATGGCCGATTTTCCATGGCGTGCGTTGAAAGCCTATCTGGTTGCCAGCTGGTCATTTGCGGCCTATTTGATCGTGGTTGTTTCGCTCGTCGCATTGATAGGGAACTACCCCTATACATGGCGTATGTTTGTTGCGCTGATTCTGAACTTCAGTTTTGGCTCCGGCGTACTGGGGCCGGCTCTGGCTGTGTCCATTTCCATTGTTTATTCAACCCGCTTGCGGTTGCAGTTATCGGAGCAGGGCTTGTTTACCAATCTGTTAAGTGACAAGCACTCGGACAAACATATTACCTCATCCAGCCATCGTCCCTGGCTGGTATTTCTGGTCACCGGCCTGTTGCCTACCCTGATTTTATCGACCTATGTGTGGCTGGCCCTGAATGGCAGCGTCAGCGAGCAACGGTTTATTTTATCGCAGGCTCTGGTGCTGTTGTCCATGAGCATCACAGCCAGCATGATCCTGGTATGGAATATCAGCCGCACCTTGAAGAAAGTGACGGTCACACTGGAAGCCGGATTGAAACATTTGGTCGATGGGTCTTTCAAGGGGCTGGTGCCGGTGCTGATGGATGATGATCTGGGTGAACTGGCCCGTGGTTTGAATACTGCCCTGAAAGGCTTGCAGGAGCGGGAGGATTTGAAAGATTCACTGGCGATTGCAGCTGAAATTCAGCAGGGACTATTGCCGAAATTTGAACCGGTTATTCCCTGTTATCACCTGATTGGCTTTCAGCAGACATGTTACTCTGTCGGTGGTGATTATTATGACTATATCAAGCTGGACGATGGGCGTATCTGGCTGATGATTGCCGATGTGTCGGGTAAGGGCTATCCGGCCGCGCTGACCATGGCCAATCTGCAAGCCATGTTGCGGGGTCTGGCGACATTGAACTGGCCGATTGAAGAGGCGGCCAATTACCTGAATGAGGCGCTCTGTGATACGCTGACAGGCGGGCGTTTTGTCACCCTGTTTATGGGCAAGTTGCAGCCGGAATCGCATTCACTGGTGTGGATTAATGCCGGCCATGTGCCGCCATTGCTGGTGGGTGAGGATGGCATTCAGCGTCTGGAGGCATCAGCGCCGCCACTGGGGCTGGTCAAGGGCGTGCAATATGAGGTGGCTCGAACAGCATTGCAGCCGGGTGATACGTTGCTGGGCTATACCGACGGGGTGACGGAAACCTCCAGTCGTCCGGCCGGTGAGATGTTTGGTGAGGCCAGACTCAGGCGCTGGTTGCGAGAGCATGATCAGGAGCCGGTATCCTTATTGCCGGAGTTGCTGCTGCAGACGTTGAATGCATTTGGTCGCGATGATCAGGATGATGATTTGACACTGCTATGCGTCAGAAGGGAGAAGTGATGACAGACAACGGGACTGAATACAGAATAGAAACCGATTCCATGGGCGAAATGCAGGTGCCGGCTGATGCCATGTACGGCGCTTCCACCGCGCGGGCTGTGGAAAATTTTCCGGTCTCGGGTTTGCGTTTCCCGCGTGAGTTTATCCGGGCGCTGGCGCGCATTAAATTTGCAGCAGCGACGGTGAATCAGGATTTGGGCAAACTGCCCAAGCCCAAAGCCGGGTTGATTCGTACAGCGGCGCAGGAAGTGGTGGATGGCGACTGGGATGACCAGTTTGTGCTCGATATTTTTCAGACCGGATCCGGCACCTCCACCAATATGAATGCCAATGAGGTGATTGCCCATCGTTGCGCCCAGATCAATGCCTATGAACGGATTCATCCGAATGATGATGTCAATATGGGGCAGTCGTCCAATGATGTGATTCCGACTGCCATGCATTTGGCTGCCTCTGATTTGCTGGTCAATGAACTGATGCCGGCGCTCAAATATCTGCATGTTCAGCTGGCGAAAAAAGCCGGGGAAACAGCCGATGTGGTGAAAATCGGGCGTACGCATTTGATGGATGCAACGCCGGTGACGCTCGGTCAGGAGATTTCAGCCTGGGCGCGTCAGATAGAGCTGGGCATCAAACGGCTGGAGTCCGTTTTGCCGCGCATTACCGAACTGGCGCAGGGCGGTACAGCCGTGGGTACCGGCTTGAACACGCATCCCGAGTTCGGCACCCGCATGGCTACCGAATTGTCCCGCACCTGCGGCATCCAGTTTCACGAAGCGGTCAATCACTTTGAGGCGCAGGCCGCTCAGGATGCCGCCGTCGAACTGTCCGGACAGTTGAAAACACTGGCTGTTTCCCTGTGTAAAATTGCCAACGATGTGCGCATCCTGAATATGGGGCCGCGCTGCGGCCTGGGCGAGATCAGCGTGCCGGCAGTGCAGCCCGGTTCATCGATTATGCCGGGCAAAATTAACCCGGTGATTGCCGAATCGCTGGCGCAGGTGTGTGCGCAGGTCATCGGCAATGATGCGACGATTGCATTCGGCGGCGCTGCCGGCCTGCTGGATCTGAATGTGATGTTGCCGGTGATGGCGCATAATCTGCTGGAATCCGAACGCTTGTTGAGCAGCGCCTGCCGCATGTTTGCCGATAAGTGTATTGCCGGTCTGCAAGCCAACCGCGAGCGCTGTGCTGAACAGATTGAATGGAGCATGAGCATGGTCACCGCGCTGGCGCCGGTGATTGGTTATGATCGCGCCTCGCAGATTGCCAAGCAGGCCGTGGCCGAGGGTAAAACCGTACGTCAGGTGTGCGAGCAGGCCAATGTGCTGCCGGCTGCCGAACTGGATACATTACTCAATCCGGAATCCATGCTGGCGCCGCACCGCTAGTCTGTGCTGGCGGGCGCCTGTTAAAACTCGATGTGTTGAACCGTGTCCAATTCCGCTGTTACTCTCTTGTCAGTGCTGAGCCCGGCCAGTGTTGTATGCGGCAGGAGCGTGGCAAAACTGCTGTGCGGCAGCATGATGCCCGGATTGCCACCGCTGCAACCGGCGCGGATCGCTAGCAGGTCGGCGATATAGACGGCCAGCACTTCAGCCCGGACGTCAGCCGGGATGGCATCTGCTTCAGCATACGCCGGATGATGGTGAAAACGGATACCCTGGCATATCTTTTCGGGCAGTTGCCAGTGCTCAGCCAGCACCAGACCCATATCGATATGGGTGCAGGCAAAACGCTGGTATTCGTAGCTGAGGTAACCGCTACAAATATCCAGATCGGCCGGCTGCATAAATTCGGTAATCAGGTTAAAACCGATTCTGCCGACATCGTGAAACAGGCCGATGGTGGCAGCCTCATCAGCATTACAGCCCGGAATGAAGCCGGCCACGACTTTTGCCAGCGCAGAAACAGCCATGCCGTGCTTCCACAGCTGTTTGACATCATAAGCCTTATGGTGGGTCGGCGTACTGGCGGCAAAGGAGTGGCTGGCAACAACACTGCGAACCAGTGACTGGCCGAGCCGGGCAATAGCGTGGCTGATATCATTGATCGGGCTGAGTACCAGCCCCTTGCTATTGGCGGCGCGTAAAATCGATGCCGATAATACCGGGTCATCCTGGATAATATTACCCAGCTGCTGGCTGGATGCCTCCTCGCGGCAGGCGCGCTGAAAGGCATTCCATAATGCCGGCGGCAGCGGCAGAGAACTGACGCTTTTTTTGTATAGCGCCAATCGGGCTGTGCTGCCTGCTGCCGTTAGCAGCTGCTCGTAATAGATGTCGTCAGGCTCTTGTGGAATCGAAAACGGTGATACTTCAGCAGTTTGGGACATAAGGACTCCGATAATCTCGATGGATAGCTGCTAGCTGAGCAAACGACAGGCCAACGCGGGCGGCGTGGCTACGATTGATATCGCATGGCCTGTTTATCTGTGCGTCAGTCACGCGCCGCCGCATCATTACCGTGAAAACAGATAAAGTTTCTGGAAACCGCATCATGCTTGCGTCACACTGCCGCCATGCTGGAAATTCGTGATTTATCGCTGACGGTGTCTATCGAGGGAGACCGGGTTGAGGCTGTTTCGGGCGTATCGCTACAGTTGGAGGCGGGACGTGTGCTGGGCCTGGTCGGCGAATCCGGTTGCGGCAAATCGTTGACGGCGCAGGCGATTCTCAGACTCGGTGAACATCAGGGCGTGGAAAAAAGCAACGGTGATATTCTGCTGGATGGCAACAGCCTGTTCGATGTGGATGATGACACTTTACGCCGTATTCGCGGTGGTCGCATTGCGATGATTTTTCAGGAGCCGATGACGGCGCTGAATCCGGTATTCACCATTGGCAGCCAGCTTATCGAGGTGATTCGCCTGCATCTGGACATGGACCAGCAACAGGCCAGAGCGCGGGCCATTGATCTGCTGGGCGATGTCGGCATGCAGGATGCGGATCAATTGCTCAAACAGTTCCCTGATGCGCTCTCCGGCGGTATGCGCCAGCGCGTGCTGATCGCTATGGCCATGGCGGCCGACCCCGATTATATTATTGCCGACGAGCCGACTACGGCGCTCGATGTGTCGGTGCAGAAACGCATTATTTCCCTGTTACTGAACCTGCAGAAAAAACGTAATCTGGGTCTGCTGCTGGTAACGCATGATTTCGGGCTGGTCGCCGAATTGTGTGATGATGTGGCGGTGATGTATGCCGGCCAGATTGTCGAGACGGGGGCCGTGGCGGATATTTTCAATGATCCGGCTCATCCCTATACGCGCGCCCTGATGGGGTGCAGGCCGGAGGTGTTTACGGCAGGGCAGTCCCTGTCCGTGATTCCGGGGCAGGTGCCACCGCCCGGACGCTGGCCTGAGGGGTGTCATTTTGCCGAGCGTTGCGCGCTGGCGCAGGCCGATTGCACACAAGCGGTCGCGGTCGATGCCTGGCGGCAGGCTGACCATAGGGCTCGCTGTATCCATGTCGAATCACAGCATGCGGAGAGCCGGGCATGAGCGTACTGGCAGTCAGCAAGATCAGCAAAACATTCGCAGCCGGCGGCATGTTCCGCGCCATTGGGAAAGCCACCCGTGCGGTTGATGATGTGTCGTTCACGCTCGAAGCCGGTGAGACGCTGGCCATTGTGGGCGAATCGGGCAGCGGCAAATCTACTACGGCGCGTCTGGCCATGCGTTTATTGCAGCCTGATTGCGGCCGGATCAGCTGGGCCGGCGAAGATGTTAGCAGGCTCGGAGGCCGGGCTTTGCGCCAGCGCCGCAACCATATCCAGATGGTATTTCAGGATCCGTTCGCCAGCCTGAATCCGCGCATGAAAATATGGCAGAGCGTGGCGGAGGGGTTACGGGTGCATCAGCCGTCCCTGTCCCGGCAGCAGCGGCGTGAACGGGTGGCGGAAACATTATCCGTATGCGGGCTGGATGATTCGGGCATGGATCGTTATCCGCACCAGTTTTCCGGCGGTCAGCGTCAGCGCATTGGGATTGCCCGCGCCCTGATTGTCGAGCCGGCCGTGCTGGCGCTGGATGAGCCGGTGTCGGCTCTGGATGTATCGGTGCAGGCCCAGATTCTTAATCTGTTGAAAGACATTCAGCAGGCCAGAGGCCTGGCCTATCTGTTTATTTCGCATGATTTGTCTGTGGTGAGCCACATTGCTGACCGCGTGGCTGTGATGTTTGCCGGTCGCATTGTCGAACAGGGTACTGCAGCCCGGCTATTTGAACGTCCGAATCATCCCTATACCAGGGCTTTGCTCGATGCCCGACCGATTACCCATCCGGATGAACGACGTACCCTGTCGTCCGATAGTGACCGCCATGGTGTCGGCGAAGGCATGGCGGACAGCGGTTGCGCTTATCAGCCGCGCTGCCCGTATGCATCTGCTGATTGCACTGTCTTTGATGGTCAGCTGAACCAGAACGGTTTTGCCTGCCTGCACCCATTGCATGATATATAATTCAAGACCCCCGTCAGCATGGGACATTGCACGCTCTGGCGGTGACAACAGATCTGGTGCTTGTTTCAGATGACTGCGCTTATCCATCGGGTGCAGCGTGATTTTGCGGATGGTGCGCCACTGGCTACCGGCTTGCCCGGCTATTCGCGCCGCGATGAGCAGATTAAACTGGCGAAAGAGGTTGCCGGGGCATTTGAGGCCGGTTCTACGCTGTTGGCCGAAGCGGAAACCGGTACGGGGAAAACGCTGGCCTATCTGGTGCCGGCCCTGCGTTCACAGGGTAAAATCCTGATTTCCACCCACACGCGCGCCTTGCAGGATCAACTGGTGCACCGCGATTTGCCGACGGTGCAACAGGTATTGGGCGCGAATCGAACAGTGGCCTTGCTCAAGGGCCGTTCCAATTATCTTTGCAGCCAACGCCTGAATGTGTTTATTGCCAGTCCGCAACTGGAAATGTGGGCCCAGAAATCGATGTTAACAGTAAAGGACTGGTCACATAAAACAACAGACGGTGATTTGTCCGCCTTGCCGTTTGATGTGTTTGCCAAGGGTATCGGTCATATGGTGACGGCGACTGCGGATCAGTGTCTGGGCTCGAAATGCGCTGATTTTGATCGTTGTCCGCTGATGAAGGCGCGCCAGCGCGCGCAGGCGGCGGATATCGTGGTGACCAATCACAGTCTGCTACTCTCCGATGCTGTGCTGAAGGCAGGCGGGTTTGGCGAGTTGTTGCCGGACTTTGATGCTTATGTGCTCGATGAAGCGCATTCGCTGCCCGATTTGGCCTGTCAGCATTTCGGCGTACAACTGACGCGCATGACGTTGATTCAGTGGCTCAATGATATGCAGGCGCAACTCGAAGACATGGGTGATGAACCGGTCTTGAAGCAGGATATTACGGCGCAGGGGAAAACAGTGCTCGATGCGTATCTGAAAGCCGGGCTGGATGATTTGCAGCAGGAATGGGATGCGATGCACAAACTGGCGGCATCGCGCCGCGAGCGTAACGAGGAAATGGCCAGGCTGGCTGATCGCGCCAGTCAGATTGCGGCGGATATTGAGATGGTGCGTGAGCCTGCTGCCGGATTCGTCGGCTGGAGCGAGGGTGAAGGCGAACATCTCAGGCATACCGTGGCGCCGGTTGAAACCGGGCCGGTGTTGCAATCCCATTTGTGGGACAGAAACGCATCATTCGTACTGATGTCGGCCACACTCCGGGTGTCGGGGCGTTTCGAGTATGCCTGCAACCGTCTCGGACTGGCACATGCCAAAGAAGTATTTCACGCCTCGCCGTTTGACTACGGTCAGCAGGCCATGATTTATTTACCCCGGCACATGCCGTCCCCGTTTTCCGATGCGGGAGTCGAAGCCCTGATCGATGAAATGGAAACACTGATCCGTGCTTCGCAGGGGCGCGCCTTTGTCTTGTTTACCTCATGGATGATGCTGAAACGGGTCGGGCCGGAACTGGCGCAGCGTTTGCCATGGCAGGTGCTGATTCAGGGCGACAGCGGCAGTCGCGATGCCATTCTGGATGCATTTCGCCATGACACCCATTCGGTACTGTGCGGCACGCGCAGTTTCTGGGAAGGCGTGGATGTGCCGGGTGAAGCATTGAGTCTGGTGATCATTGATAAAATGCCATTTACGCCGCCCAACGATCCGCTGCTCAAGGCGCGTATTCAGGCCTGCGAAGAGCGGGGCGGGCATGGTTTCCGCGATATCCAGCTGCCTGAGGCGATTGCTGCATTGCGTCAGGGGGCGGGGCGACTGATTCGCTCCATGCATGATCGGGGGGTTATGGCATTGCTGGATTCGCGCCTGTATGCCAAAGCTTATGGTCGCGAAGTGGTACGTAACCTGCCCGCCGCCCCCATCAGGGATGACCTGGCCGAAGTCCGCTGGTTCTTTGAAGAGCAAGCCCCATAAAGCCACGGGGTGGCTTTATGGGGCGCGATAGTTCAACA
>CAZXAI010000061.1:0-9222 GCA_964638265.1 uncultured Zetaproteobacteria bacterium | reverse complement strand
CACAATGATCACTGCGTTGCTTGTCATAATGAATATGCAGTGTTTCCCGCGTTTTAAACGAATGCTGCCAAACCCGGTAAATACACATATATTTGCACATCAAATGCCTGATCACTGCGATATCCAGCAGGAATACGGCCACACAGACCATATAAATCCAGTACAGGCTGCCCGCCAGCTGAGGATCCTTCGTAAATGTCACCAGCGACCAGATCGCCGAAGGCGGGAAAAAGTAGAGTAGCGGAATCAGGGCATACAACATGGCGGGCAATAGCAGTCCCAGCCCGAGCAGCAGATAGTTCAGCATCGATTTCCGCCGCACCGCCACCTGCATTTTATCGCCGCTCATATCCATCATATCAGCCCGGCGACCGAGCAGTTTATAGGTCAGCATATTGGCATATTCCGAAGCGGTATTTTGCGGACACATCCAGCCGCAAAATACCGAACCGACCAGCGAATACATCATCACCAGCAGACTGGCGGTAAACACCCAGAAGCCCATGATAATAAAAATATCGGAGAACCAGACCTGACGATCCAGCAGAATCACGCCGCCGGCTTCCACATCGATACGAAACAGGCCGGAGAGCGGAATCAGCACCAGAATCAGCAGCGTCAGATATTGCACCGCGCGACGGGCCGGATGCAGCGTGCTGGCACCCGCCACATGCTCCTGCTGGATGGGGATGTTTTTCAACGCTTCATTGGCAGACATGGGCGCACTTTACCCCTGACCCGCAAACGAATACAAACAAAAAGAATCATTCGTGATCAATGTACACATCAACCCCCTGCATGATCACCGACAGCGAGCGTTCAATTTCGCCTGACCAGGCACCGGAACAGCACAAAAATCCAGGCCTGCTACCGACACGAGCCACAGCAATCGCCCCGACATACCCGTTGTATGCCTTTTCTATTTGCCCTGCCATCGCCAACAGGCGTATAATCAAGCCTCCAGGAGATATGGATGGATAGTCTGTTCATGATTGCGACGGTGACAGTGATTGTACTGGTGGTATTCGATTATACCAACGGCTTTCATGATGCTTCCAATGTGATTGCCACGGTGATTGCATCGCGTGCCATGACACCGGCTCAGGCGGTGCTGGTGGTCGGCTTCTTTGAGTTTCTCGGGCCGTTGCTCGGCGGCACGGCTGTCGCCGATACGATAGGCAGCTTTGTCGATATTGCCGATTTACCGGCCATGCCGGCCATGATCATTATCCTGTGCGGCGTGATCGCAGCCGTTGCCTGGAATATCATCACCTGGCGGCTGGGCATTCCCTCCTCATCCTCACACGCGCTGGTCGGCGGCCTGATCGGCGCGGTACTCGTATCCGCCGGCGGCGATCATATCGTCTGGGGCCTGAATGAGCTGGGCAATGGCCATGTGATTGGCGTATTCAAGGTGCTGCTGGCGCTGCTGATCAGTCCGGTCATCGGTTTCTGGGTCGGTTTTATGATGCATCGCCAGGCCGGTTTTCTGCTGCGCGGCGCCCACCCGAAAATCAACCGCAACCTGCGCCGCAGCCAGTTTCTGACCACGGCCGCACTGGCCTTTGCGCACGGTGCCAACGATGCCCAGAAAAGCATGGGGGTGATTACGCTGGTGCTGCTGCTGGGCGGCTTTATTCCGGCCTTCGTGGTGCCGTTCTGGGTGGTGCTGCTGTGTGCGGCGGCCATTACGCTGGGCATCATGTCCGGCGGCTGGCGCATCGTGCGCACGGTCGGCTTCGGGATTTATAAAATACGCCCCCTGCACGCCGTCAACACCCAGCTGACGGCCGGTGCGGTGATTTTTTCCGCCGCCGTGCTGGGCGGGCCGGTTTCAACCACCCACGTGGTCAGTTCATCGATTATGGGCATTGGCGCATCGGAGCGCCCGCGTGCGGTTCGCTGGGTCAAGGCTCGGGATATTGTCAGCACCTGGATCGTCACCATTCCGGGCGCCGCGCTGATTGCCGCTGTCAGCTATCTGCTGCTCGGCCAGCTTATATTATTATAATAGGAGATTGCCATGAACATCTCACTCCCGGCTGCACTGAAAACACTGATCGACAGGGTTATTCCGCCCATGCCGGATTTTTTCACCCTGATCAATGAGCAGTGCGAACTGTGCGTGCAGAGCATGGCCGTATTTGCCATATATATGGAGCATGGCGGCAAAAAGGAAGCCGAGCGGATACGCCAGCTGGAAAAACATGGCGATGCGCTCAAGCGGCGCAACAGCAATATACTGAACCGCTCCTTCACCACGCCGATGGATCGGGAAGATATCATCGATGCGATTATGAGCATTGATGACATTATCAATTATGCCAAAACCACGGTGCGCGAGCTGGAGGTGCTGGACATACAGCCGGATCAGTACATGCTGGAAATGGCGATTGAATTAAGGGACGGGGCTGAAGCCCTGCAACGCGGCTTCGCCATGCTCTCCAGCAATCCGGCCCATGCCGAAGATGATGCACTGGCCGCCCGCAAGGCGGAGCAGCGTGTGGAGCGTGTTTACAGGCAGGCCATCGCAACATTGTTTCACCCCGATGCCCTGCTGGAAAAAGTGCCGGAACAGGACGGCGGCACGGAGCATCGGCAACTGGCGCTGGTCATGGTCGATATTTTCAAACACCGGGAAATTTACCGCCATATGTCCAATGGCGCCGACAAACTGGCTCACACAGCCGACAAGCTCAATGATATCATCGTCAAGCTTTCCTGAGCCATGCCTGCCGGGTTGTATCAGTATTTGGCCAGCGGACTGATCGCATGCAGGCGCAGCTGCAAGGCGCTCGCTGCCTGCATATTGCCCGCCTGCTGATCCAGCGCCAGCAATGCGCGCAACGCGCCCTCATGATCGGGTCGCAAGGACAGGATTCGTTGCAGGGCCTGGCGGCGTGATAACCCCTTTGGCAGCGCATGCGCCAGTGAATCAAACATGCGGTCAGCCAGCGCAAATGCAGGCCAGCGGTCTTTCGCGTTGGCACGATGAGCCAGCCGGGCCATTTCCACCACGCGCCGTTCATCGCCGCTCAATTCCGCCATCCACAGACGCACATCCAGCCCGCTGGCAACGCGAGCGCGTCTGAATATTTCAATATCCTGCGTTGATACCTGCAGTTCGCTGATTGCCGCCGCATCCTCCACCCGCCATGACCACAACCAGTGCCACATGGCCGCCACATCCGCGCCACCGCTATAACGCACGCGCGGCAAAGAAAACTCGATCACCGGCCACCACTCATCCTGCAACGGCACATCGAATGAGGGAATTTGGCCCCAGTAACGCCCTAGCCATGTCCACAAGCCTTCGCCGCCCGCGCCCGCGCGACGCTGCGTTGCGGTTAATGCGTTGAAGCGTCGCCATAGCGCCGGCGCATTGATCTTGCCATGGCGCTCCCCGATCAGCGCCATGCGATAGCCATCGATAAACACCGAGGCATGTGGAAACACCCGGCGGAACGTAGCCATCACCACCTGAATCGAGGCCACGTCAAACTGGTTCAGAGCCAGCCACTGGGCATAGATGCCACCTGTATTCAGGCGTTGACGTACGCGCCGGAATTGCTGCAGCGACAGCAGATTGGCACGCCCGACCATATCCGGATGGAACAGATCGCCAACAATAACATCATAATGGTGTTGATCGCTGCGCAAAAAACGCCGTGCATCATCATGTACAATCCGGACATGGCGGCTGATATCGCCATTGACCGGCGCAAATGCCCCGCCGGCCGCAGCAATTGCTCCGGCAGAAAGCTCCACCGCCGTGCGCTGTAATCCCTTCACCCACAGTGATCCCGATGCAGTAATGCCCGTACCCAAACCCAGAAACAGCACCGAGTGCGGGTGCGGATGCAATAGCAGCGGCAGCCGCGCCTGATTGCGCTGCACGGTGACGGCGGTCGGATCGCTGGATGCATCCATGCGCTGTAAATCAGACAGCAGCACCAGTTGCCCGCGCATCAGCCCCTGTTGATGCGCCACCACATGCGTCAGGGATACCGCATCCTCAAATACGGTTTGATCCGTAGTATCCGCCAGTGCAGGCAGTAATTCGGAGACCGGAGGCAGAGCGCGCACCGGATAAACCAGCAATAACAGGACGGGCAAGGCCAGCCATAAGCGCTGATCCGTCACCCAGCGCATACCACAGAGCAATAACAGCATCGCCGCCGCACATAATGACAATGCGCTGCCCAGCCAGGGCAACAAGACAAATCCGGCCAGCATGGCGCCGAGTGCCGCACCTATACTATTGACGCCGTACCACCAGCCGCCACTGCTCGTCGCCTGACGGTGGAAATGTCGGGTCAGCAAGGGTAGCCATGCCCCGAACAGCAACGTCACCGGCAATGTACACAAAGCAACCACTGCGCCCTCAGCCAGCATGGCCGTGGTCAGCGCAGAAAAGTCAGCCGCCGCAGCCCAACGGCTGATATCACCGATAAAATACAACCCGCCCACCGCTGTCAACGCTGCCAGTGGGGGCAATATATTGAGCCACAAACGCGTTTGCGCATGCGTCCGTACATGCCGCGCCAGCAGACTGCCCAGCCCAATCCCGGCCAGATAGACCACCAATAACACGGCCAGAATATATTCGGTACGCAATAGCACCATGCCGAACAAGCGTGTCCACACCACTTCCAGCATCAGGGCTGCCGCCCCGATACCCGCATACGCCAACAGATCCGGCCACGGCGGACGCCGAACCGGTTCAGCCTGGTCGCGACTACATTCAGGTTTCGCATCGGATAAACACCGGGATAACAACCATGCCCCGACAGCCAATAACAAGCCCAGTAACGCCACCCACCATAACGCATCACGCCAGCCCAGCGCAGGCAATAGCAGCAAGGGCAATATAGCGCCCGCTGCGCCGCCGAGAGCATTGATGCCATACATCGAAGCCAGTGACAGCTGTAATGACGCAGCAGCCCGAAGCGCCAGTGGAAACGCCATCCCCATCGCCAACGCCGCCGGAAACAGCATCAACAGGACTGCGACACCCTGTAGCGACTGCCAGCCGGACAACGACAGATGACCGCCAAGGGACAGTAACAGCCCGTCCAGCCAGGGCATCAACAGCGGCAGAGTCAGTGCATAGAGCGCAATGCCGGCTTCCAGCAGCGCCAGCAACGCCAGCGCAGCACGCGCCGATTTACCAGCACCGCGCCCGCTGCATACAAAGCTGCCCACGCCGAGTCCGGCCATAAACGCGGTCACCGTAAACACCACGCCAAAAATACTGACACCGAACATCAGGGAGAGCATGCGCGTCCACAGCACTTCGTACGCCAGCGCCGTCACCCCGGTGGCGCCATACAGGCACAACAACGCCCATGCCATGGCGCGTTTATTCATTGCACAACCCGAGAAGAATATATTGAATCAGATAAGCATTTCACCGCAGAGGACGCGAAGGATGCAGAGGAAAAGCACAGAAGGAATAGTATGCTTCGTAGATATATCATAGTGACCAGCATCCTAATCTGCTAATGGTTGTTGTTCTTCCTCTGCGCTGAACGATTCAGGGCTTTGATTTACCATGGCCAGAACCAGGCAATGGCGGTAGCCGAATGCACGATCGCCAACGTCACACTCAGACCGGCGAAAATCATATGGGGCAGGAATACATCCTTGCCGAAAGCGACCATGGCAACGCCGAGCGTACCGGTGATCAGCAGCAGCAGCAGCAATGAGATACCCATCAAAAACAGAATCTGGTGTTTACGTTCCGTACTGATTTTGCGCTGCGGACTGACTTCATCATCCCCGGAAAACTGTTGCATCACTGCTTCGGCAGACTGGATTTCATTTGTCCCTGGCTGGATCTTGCCCGCGCTGGCAGGCGCAGCAAGCAATGCGCCTGGAGAAGCCAGCATCAGCAGCGTCAATACAGGCAGTAACCACTTAGCCATGTTTGTGGTGATCCTCTGAACCGGCTTCGTCCTCACCCTCTTCATCATCACGCTTTAATGCGGTGCGCCAATGAATAATGGCCGATAAAATCATCGGAGAAAAAACCAGGAAGAACAGAAAAATAAAAATAAACCACGGCGTATCAATCGTCACATGTAAAAAACGATAACTGTCCACGGCCCAGGCATTGCCGCCCGCCACCAGCAGTGCAGCCATCAACTGTATGAACCGCCAAATAAACATCATATTATTTCTCCTTCACTGCATCGACATCCATGGCGCAACGGAACCCAAAGAAGTCCGATGCATAATTGGGCAAGGCATAATTACGATGATAACTGGTTGTCGAGAGCGGATCACTCTTCCAGGAACCGCCACGCATCACCCGGTAAATCAAGCGTTCCTGTTCGTCAGAGCCGCGATGATAGTCGGGATCGCTGGCTTTGGGTTTGAAAATTTCCTTATCGCCGCTTGCGCCCGGATAGGGGGTAAAGCGATCCGCCACCCATTGCTGCACATTTCCGGCCATATCCATCACGCCATACGGGCTGGCGCCCTGCGGATACTGGTTGACCGGCGTGGTATGACCCACCTTGTAATAGGTATTCAGGTTGGCGGGATTCATGGCATTACCCCATGGCCAGCGTCTGGCATCATCGCCGCGAGCAGCTTTTTCCCACTCGGCTTCGGATGGCAGGCGTTTACCCACCCAGCTGCAATAATCACGGGCATTATACCATGAAATCATGGTCACTGGATTCATCTTTAAACCTTGTGGAATCTTGCCGTCCACCCAGTTCAATGGCGGACGATAGTGATTGGCCGCCACAAAACGTGCATATTCGGCCTGAGTCACCAGATATTTATCAATCTTGAACGCAGGCATGCGCACCTGATGGGCCGGCCTGTTCTGTTCACCGGTACGCGGATCATCGCTACCCATGGTAAATACGCCAGCCGGAATGGTGATCATCCAGGCCAGATCATGCCATTGTTCCGCCGATAATAAAGCTGCCGCCTCGCCTTCGGTATAGCTGGCTGTATCACCGCCAGCCTGTTCGTGCCGGGCCTGTAAATGGATCTCTTCACCGGCCGCACGCACATGTTGCGACATATCTGCCACATTGTAAGACGACTTGGCCTGCATTTCCTTCATGCGCATGGAGCCAAGTTTCATCACATGCAATGAACCACCGACCATGGCCAGCGTAATACAGGTAATCAGCGTCGCCATCAGCAAGCGTTTGCGGCGACGCATGTCCCGTGCAGAGACATTAGGGCGCTGGATAGCCCGTGCTCTTGACTGCGAATGTTTCATCAGTGGCAGGTTCAGGAGTCCCTGTCGTCAGGCAGTCGTTCGGAATCTGTTTGTTTTGCATATTTGGATGTCCAGCCAGTACGACGTACAAACAGCTCACCGATAAAACCACCGACAGCACAGAATTCCATCTGCAAAATAATAAACACCGTCATCAAGCCCATCGGTAACAAATGCATACCCGCCGATTCTGGCATCTGCATACTCTGGTAATAACTGATTACCAGCACCGCCAATGGCGGCAAATGCGCCAGATATTTACCGCCATAACCGTAAATCATACCAATCGCTATGCCGGCCCCGACCGGCAGCACAGTCATAGCCAGTATCCATGCCCCGTTAAAGCTGCTAATCCCGGAAAACCATTCCAGGTGTACGCCCAGCACATCAAAGCCGGTTTGCATCATGACGCCGCCAACTGCAAATGCCAGAATACCCCGTTGCCATGCCGGCGCCCATTGCGGCTGGATGATATCCATGGCTGCATTCGGATCATGCTCGCTGTGACTTGTATGCTGCTGTTGCATTTATTTCCCCGTCAGTTTTTTCTGTTCAGCCTTGCGTGTTTCATCGAGATACCAGCCTCTTACCTTGAGACTGGAAAAATAGGCTGCCAGCAGACGCCTGTCCTGCTCGGACAGTTTGGCATAGGATGGCATTTTAAACTCCGGTTTTAAGCGGCTGGGTAACATCGATTGCGGATTATCAATGGAAAAATATCGATATAGCCACTCCTCCGTACGCAAGGAGCCTATGCCGTCCAGGCTCGGGGCAGGAACCGTCTCGTACAGGTTTTTGACAGCCCATATTTTATGGCAGTTACGGCACTGTAATTTTTTATACAATTGGCCGCCGGATCGAGCCAGGGCACCGGTGGCAGTGGTATAATAGGGCAACCCCTGCTCACTCGTATCGGGCCCGGACGGATGAATAATAGACTGGGCCACCGCGACAATAAACACACCAGCCAACAACAGAATGCTCGTATTGATTACGGTCAGCCAGGAAATATTTTTAAACATTCAGCATTCCCCCTGGCAAGGGCGTGTCTTCATGGAAAGGCAGGGCACGCTATTGGTTTTGAGAGCGGGCCTCGGCCTCACGCTGTTCCAGCAATTCCGTGCGCCGTGCTTCCTGCTTCTTGTTCACCTGCTGGGATTTTTTAAATTCTTCAGGATCCATCTTGTCTTTGTCGTTCTCATCAAACACCAGGTACTTGATATCTTCATCAAACTGCTCGTTATTGGCGGCCCAGCGAATACCAAAGACAACCCCTATCAGAATAGCAGCCCCACTGATCAGCCAGATATAAATGGTCCAGCCATCCTGTAGTTCAATTCCCATCGTGGAAACCTCCAGATTTACTTGCAACAATGTAGCAGATGGATAATGAGTGCATAGTTATCTTATCATGAACAGCAACCACGCCTGCAACTGGCGGGCATTGTCCATTCAGAACAGGAAGCCGTCAAGCAATTGGGCTGCGGCAAACGCAATGGCGACAAATACGCCGACCACAATCATACCCAGCAGTACCTTTTCCCCCGTTTTAATCGAAGCGCCTTTACTGCCCTTCCAGAATGCACCCACAATAAACAGAAATACCAGTATTGAAACCAACAGAAACACAAATATCCCGACGCTGTAGTTATGGCTGCGCATACTCTCAATGCCCAGGTCAAAGGTCTGGCCGGCATTCTCCACGGCATCCGCCAGTCTTATTGGCATAAACAATGACAAAAATACAGTCATCCTCATTAGTGCGTTCATAAATACTCCATTTGGATATTATCAGCGCATGAAAAAGCGCCGCCCAATGGGCGACGCTTTATGCTATCACAAGCTGAGTCAACTATATGCTAAATCAGAATGCGTTATCACGCGGATCAGGCGTACCTTTTTTATGATTATCTACAAACAGGCCGTATATTACCGGTACCAAAAAGGCAATAGCAATAACCAGCAAGCCAGCAAAT
>CAZXAI010000060.1:0-9363 GCA_964638265.1 uncultured Zetaproteobacteria bacterium | reverse complement strand
TAAAACTTGTGCCGCATACTTTGCCTGAGACGGCTCAACATACGTTGCTGCTGAGCCGGGTGAAACTCGCGCAGACCGCGATACAGCTCCAGAAACATCACCTTGGCGGAAAACAATAGCGGCACGACGGCAATCAGGGCGGCAAAGCCGAAATAATAACCGGCCAGCGTCACGCTCAAGATCACGGTCAGCGGATGCAGGTTGGCTGACTGGGCGATCACACGCGGCAAAATCCAGACGGTATCGACAATCTGGGCGAGAAACACCACGCCGATTGCCAACAGCACGGATATCATATCCGGCTGATCGGACAGCAATACGACAATCACCGGCGGTATTTTCGCCAGCGCAATACCAAACACGGGAATCAGGTTCAGCAGGCCGGTCAACACCGCCAGCAAGGGCGCAAAATCAATACCGGCCAGCCAGAAGCCGACCATGCAAATCAGCGTCACCGATACCAGCTGGATACTGATACCCCTGAGATAGCGCTGCAATTGCGCACTGGCGGCATTAAAAATCAGCCAGCCAAGCTCAAAATAACGATTGGGCAGCAATTGCATGGCCGCATTGCGCAAATCGCGAAAATCCCGTAGCAGAAAAAATGTCGCCAGCGGCACCAGTACAAGCGAATATGCCACTGCATCAAAATAGGAGGACACCTTATCCTGCAGCCCGTCCAGTTTCATACTGACGCCATCAATCAGACTGGCCGTAACCGCCGCCGGATCGAAACTGAAATCCAGATATTGGCTGGTAAAGGCATTGAGGTGAACCAGCATGGCGGACATGCGGGCATCGAGATAAGTCGTGCGCGATGAGAGCTGCACCAGTTGCGCCGCCACCGCCGGATAGAGAAATATGCCGATCACCAGCATCACGGCCACAATCGCAGTCATCGCCAGGACAACAGCCAGAGATGGCGACACATCATGCCTGATCAAATAACCGGTGGCCGGAAACATCGCCGCATAAAACAGCATGGATACCAGCAAGGTGAATACAATCGGATAAAACACGATTGCCGCCAGCCATAACAGCACCGCACCGGCAGAAAACAGCAACAGCGTTTGCAACAGCGGATGCTGTCGCAACGACGCTTCGGCCATCATTCGGCGGCTTCCATCAACTCCAGATTACGCTCCATCAGCCGTTCAGCCAGCATGGTGGACAGATTCACCAAAAAACGCGCCGCCTCCTTGGGGGCGCGGTCTATCCACTCCTCCAGATCCGAGCGCATAAAAAACACCAGGCTGCAATCGGTCAACGCCATGGCCTGGGCCGTGCGTGGCAATGGTGTGGCCAGCGCCACTTCGCCAAAGAGATCACCCCGGTGTAAATGCGCCAGTTCCACCGAATCCGCCAGTATGGCCACCTCACCGGAGAGGATAAACATCGCCCCGGCGCCGGCTTGCCCCATATCAAACACCATCTCGCCTTTCTGATATTGACGCGGGTGCATACGGGCAACGATATGATTGATGGAACGATCGGATATACCATCGAACAGGCAATGGCTCCGGCATAGCGGCACGGTTTCTGCCACCCATGCATCTTTCTTCCTGAGCGGTAAACTCCAGAATCGATCCAGTTTCACTGGCTCATTGCCGTGATGCTGTTCTGTCACAGCGCCCCTCCGTTATTGATACCAACAGGCGCGTTACAGCCGGCTGGCCCGGTGCCTTAACAGGTGATCGGCCAACACCAGCGCCAGCATGGCTTCGGCAATCGGCACAGCGCGGATGCCCACACACGGGTCATGCCGCCCTTTGGTGATGATCTCGGTTTCATCACCGTGAATATCAATGGTCGGGCGCGCTTGCAGAATCGACGAGGTCGGTTTGAGCAGCATACGGGCGCGAATGGTATCGCCATTGGATATGCCGCCGAGAATGCCGCCGGCATGATTGCTCTGGAAGCCGGAGGCGCGTATCGCATCGCCGAATTCGGAGCCTCTGGATGTCACACAGTCAAATCCGTCGCCGATTTCCACCGCCTTGGCGGCCGGAATATTCATCAGCGCCTTGGCAATATCGGCATCGAGGCGGTCAAATACCGGTTCGCCCAGCCCCGGAATCATGCCTCGGGCTTCCACACTGACAGATGCACCAATGGAATCACCATCCTTGCGCAGCTTGTCCATGAATGCAGCCATCTCGGCAGCGGCCTGCGCATCCGGGCAGAAGAATGGATTATTGCTGATCTCAGCCGCATCAAACTGCGCCGCATCGGCTTTGACCGGGCCAATCTGATCCACCCAGCCCAGCACAGAAATACCGGATTCAGACAATAATTTTTTAGCGATGCCGCCAGCGGCCACGCGCATGGCCGTTTCACGCGCCGACGAACGGCCGCCGCCACGATAATCACGCCGGCCATACTTCTCGAAATAGGTGAAATCGGCATGCCCGGGACGGAATTTATCCTTGATATCGGAATAATCCTTGCTGCGCTGATCGGTATTGCGAATCAGCAGGCCAATCGGACAACCGGTGGTGATGCCTTCAAAGACGCCGGACAGGATTTCCACTTCATCGGCTTCACGACGCTGGGTGGTGTATTTCGACTGACCGGGTTTACGTCGATCCAGATCGGGTTGCAGATCACGCTCGGACAGGGGAAGCCCGGCCGGACAACCGTCCACAATCCCCACCAGCGCCGCCCCGTGCGATTCGCCTGCCGTGGTAAGCCGAAAAATATCGCCTGTACTGGAACCGGACACGCCTTAGCCCCCCTTAATCCGGAATGCCCGGATCGCCGGCACCGACATGAAAACCGGCATCGACATAATGCACTTCACCGGTCACGCCCGAGGCCAGATCAGAGAGCAGGTACGCACAGGTATTGCCCACCTCCTCCTGCGTGACATTGTGCCCCAGCATCGAACCACGGGCGCTTTTTTCCATCAGTTTCTTGAAATCGCCAACGGCTGATGCAGCCAGCGTCCGGATCGGGCCGGCGGACAGGGCATTGACGCGAATGCCGTCCACGCCGAGATCCTGCGACAGATAGCGCGTCGATGCTTCCAGCGCCGCTTTGGCGACGCCCATCACACCGTAACCGGGAATGGCGCGTTCCGCACCCAGATAGGTCATGGTCACCATGCTGCCGCCGGCTTTCATCAACGGTGCCGCGCGCTGGGCGCAGGCGATAAAGGAATAGGCCGACACATCCAGCGCCAGCTGAAAATCCTGCCGTGATGTTTTCTGAAAGCGATCGCGCAGTGCATCCTTGTTGGCAAATGCAATCGAATGCACGATAAAATCCAGTTCGCCCCACTGCTCTTTTACCTGGGCAAAGAATGCATCCATGCTGGCTTCATCGGAAACATTCATCGGCGCAATGATTTCAGCGCCCACGCTCTCGGCCAACGGGCGTACGCGTTTTTCCATCTGCTCGCCAAGATAATTGAAGCCGAGCCTTGCGCCTTCACGTTGCGCCGCTCTGGCCACACCCCATGCAATGGATTTATTATTGGCTACGCCAAGAATCAGTCCTTTTTTTCCATTCAAAATTCCCACGCAAAACTCCCTGTAACAGTTGTTAGCGCCAACAATATCAGCAGCCCTTCAAAAGCGCACGCAAATGACGTTTCAAATCACCGCTGCGCCATGCCTGCACCTCGCCATAAGCCTGCGATTCCCAGGCATGAACAAATGCTCTCCAGCGCATTTCATTGATACCATCAGGGTAAGCAACAGCCCTGAGCGGCTGATACTGCTGCCGCTCAATACCGCGCACCTGCAACCAGCGATCCAGCACTGGCCAGCACCCATACGTCCGCCTGCGCCCGCCCATGCTGATCCAGAGCGCGACATAACGCTGCCAGCCCCACCAGAGCACAGCTACGACAGCGACCAATAGCAGCAGCCACAGGCTATAGGTTTTCATCATCTGCCAGATGGACTGAATCAGATGCTTGCGATTTGAATCTTCGAAAGCCAGCACATAACGATACCATGCCATTTTGGCCGATTCCCATACCTCGTCCAATGCCATAAACCGCGCACCGGTCGCCAGCCAGCGCGATGGCGGCGTTGGATCCATGCGCTGCCAGCGATGATCCAGCCATATTTCCACCCAGCTGTGCGCATGTTTATTGCGAATCAGCAAAAAACCGCCGACATCGTTCCAGTCGCCGCCGTAATAACCATTCACGATGCGCGCGGCAAAACCGAGTTGCCGCGCCGCCAATGCCAGCGCGGTGGCAAACAGTTCACAATGGCCGCGCCGGTTGTGCAGGAACGATGCAATCGGATGCGCCGCATCGACCGGCACATTCAGATCATAGTCCCAGCTGTTTAATGCGTTACGCAGCACCAGCAGAGCCTGGCGCTGGCCGCTCGCCGATGCCGTCACCGTCTGCACCCACCCGGTCAGGGCCGCAGGAATCAACGATGTGTCCCGCTCACGCGGTACAGGCGGGCGCATATATGAGCCAGCGCGCAGCGCCGGTGAAGCCAGCTGCATCAGCAGTTTCAGCCGGCGCGAGGGCGCGACATTGAAGGACAGCGCGCCGGCCGCATCCATGCGGCCAGGCTCGGGCATATCCCGAACGGATGCCGCACCATCAGGCAGGTGGATATAGGGGTGGTCGCTGGCTTCCCGATACACCGCTATGCCTTGCCCGGCGCGCTGTGACAACAGCATGGCCGAACGGGCGGGCATCTGTTGTATATATGAATCCGGCACGCGCTGCCAGCCCTTGCCTGTAAACGAGGACAGCGCCACGCCGCGCCAGTAGCGACCGGCAATCCGATGCCGGAACGCCTGTTGCGTTTCACCCGGTTCGGTCGATTCGACCCGCATCACCACCTGCTCATCCAGCTGACGGGCAAAATCACCCAGCTGTACGTGATCTGCAAAACCGCTGGTTTGCATACGCGGCTGCTGCGCATGCAGCAGGGTATGAAATTCAAAACGGGGCAGCGCAATAAACAGCAGCGCCGCCAGCCCGATCATCACCGGCATCCAGCCCAAATCCTGTTTGACCGGCGTGGCGGGTAAGTCACCGCCCGGCCCGTTCAAACCATACAAACAGGCCGCCGCGCGCCATAAAAACCACAGCATGGCCGTTAATGGCACCACAAACAGGGCCGAATCGGTCAATACTGCCGCCGCCAGCAGCAGGAACAGGCCGACCAGCATGCGGTGCAGGTGATTGCGCGGCGCCGGCGCTTCCACCACCACGGCCAGGGCCAGAATCAGCAGGAAATCGGTGAATGCGATCACCAGTTCCCGCCCCAGCACCAGCTCCAGCCCGACCCAGAAAAAACCCGCCCAACCGATGAAACTGGCCTGCATTTCACTCAAATGAAAGCCAGGCCCGCGCCACAGGCGCAGCAGCGCCGCCAGCACCGACAGGCTCCAGTAAACCGGACTGACAAAATCAGACAGCGCCAGCGAGGCCACGCCGCAGAGCAACACCGCCAGCGTCAAACGCTCGGCGCGCAGCAGACTGTGCCTATGCCGCGCGGGCTGACTCAGCATGGTTCGTTTTCCAAGCTCAGCCACAATCCCCCCTGACCCGCCGGCGGTTCGGATTCCGGTTGGGCTGCGGCCAGTGCTTTCAGAGCCAGCCGGTACTGCGCCTGCTGGGCGAGGTCAAATTCAACCTGCCCCAATATGACTGCGGCAGCGCTATGTTCCTGTTGCTGAATCCAGCTACAGGCGCGCCCCAATAACTGTTCAAACGCGGCATCATCCATGCCTGTCGGCATTCTCAAATCGACACGCAATAACAGGCGCCCGGTATCATGCACCGCACTGCCAAAGCGTTTCACCACCCAGTTTCTGATATCGCCATCGGCCTTGCGCCAGTGCACCCGCGCCAGCGCATCACCGGGCGCATAGGCTCTGAGATCACGCCACTGATCGCCTTCACCGCTGACAGGATCAGTATTTGACAAACAGGCTGAAGCAGGCGCTGATCCGGATATCCATGCCTGTGCAGCGGGTAACACGATCAGTTCCAGAGGGTCATGGCGGATACGCGTCAGCACAAACAGACCGAGCGGGGCCGATGTGCCCGTCTGCCAGTCGGTGATACTGAACAGGCCACGCCGGGGCGGATGCAGTCTGCCATGCAGGCTGATTTGTCGATTTTCACAACGCCCGGCCAGCGCACATCTATCACCCCCATGCGGCCAGCTGATATCAACAATGGCGGACATCGTCAGGCTGGCTGAATCGCGCCCCACCAGCCGCTGGCGCAGGGCAGTCACCTGCCCGGCCTGCAGGATGGGCAGTGCGCCCTGTAGCGCAGGAAATGTTCTCAATAACCACGCCGCCTGACTGACGGCGGCCAACAGCAACGCCAGCATCACAGCGCCGCACAGATAGAGCAGGTTATTGGCTGAATAAAACGCCGCTGCCCAGATGCCCGTCAGCGCAGCGCTAAACATCACACCCGGCCTGGTCATGCCGAGCCGCCAGTCCGGCACAACGGGTACGCGCAGGCGAATCAATGCATCCAGCAGCCTGAGCAGCCATGCCGGCAGTTTTAAGTCAGCCGGATCATAGGCCACAGAAACATCCGCCCCGTCGCATCACGCTTATGCCAACAATACTCGCACCCACAACGCTCACGCCAACAGCAGCCAAACGACGGGATTCATGGGGTTACGCCGGTACCGGCACGCTTTCCAGCAGATTCATCAGCGCCGCATGCGCATCGCCTGCCGCCAGCACCCGGTGCGCCAGGCACGGCAGCCACATGGCCTGCACATCGGCGGCTGTCACATAAGCCTGCCCTGCCAGCCAGGCATGCGCACGCGCTGCCTGCAACAGATCACGCCCGGCCCGGGGAGAAATCCCCTGTTGCATCCATTCGCCATTGCGGCTGGCTTGCAATAACTGCAGGATATAATCGAGCAGCACATCCGCCACCCCTAAAGTGGCCAGTGCAGCACGCGCATGGATGATATCCTGCCAGTCAGCCACCGGCTGCAACGCCGCCAGCCGCGTTTGCCCCGCCTCGCCCAGTAATATCCTGCGCTCGGCTGCGCAGTCCGGGTAGCCGATAGAAATACGCATACAAAAGCGATCCAGCTGTGATTCCGGCAATGCAAAGGTGCCCAGGTGTTCCATCGGATTCTGGGTCGCCATAACAAAAAACGGATCGGGCAATGCTCTGGTTTCGCCCTCGCTGCTGACCTGCCCTTCGGCCATCGCTTCGAGCAGTGCCGATTGCGCTTTCGGCGTGGCCCGATTGATTTCATCGGCCAGCACGATATGATGAAAGACGGGGCCGGGATGGAACACGAATCGTTTTTCCGCCGGATCGAAAATTTCCACCCCGACAATATCCGCCGGCAGCAGATCAGCGGTAAACTGGATGCGTCCGAAATCACTGGCCAGACTGGCCGCCAGGGCATGCGCCAGCGTAGTTTTCCCCATGCCCGGCAAGTCCTCGATCAGCACATGGCCGCCAGCCAGCATGGTGATCAGCAGTTGCTCCACCACGTCCTGCTTACCGGCCAGAACCGCGTTCAACTGCTGTCGAATTGCATCCATTGCCACCCTGGCTTCGCCGGGCTCCTGATCTCTCATCGCTGCTCCCCTGGCGCTGGCTGGCGCTCGATTTGCTCCATATCCGCATCTGAAAAACCGAAATAGTGGCCAATTTCATGCATCAATACTGCAGCAATACATACTTCAGGACGTTCTCCACGCCGGCGCGATTCGGCCAGAATCGGCTGGCGATAGAGATAAATCATATCGGGCAAGGCGCCGGAATCAACGGCTTCCCGCTCCGTGACCGGCCTGCCGACATACAACCCGAGCAGTTCATAAGGCGAGTCGGCGCACATGTGCTGCAGCACCGCAGGCTCCGCAACATCCTCCGTCACAATCACCACATTCTCCATCGCCAGCCGGAATTTTTCCGGCAGATGATTCAGCGCATCTTCGGCACTCAGGCGAAACTGTTCAGCATCCATATCCCTATTGTAGCCAGTTTGATGATACGCACATCAAATTTCTGTAAAGATATACTTGCTGTACGATGGGATTTTGTCATCGTTCGCCCATGGTCGCCCCCCTGAATATCGTCGCCGATGCCCATATCTGGGCTGTAGAGTCCGCCTTTTCCGAATTACCCGGGTTCGATGTGCATTTGCAGATACTGGAAAACGGGCAAATCACCCCCGCCAGCGTTCACGATGCCGATATCCTGCTCACACGCTCGTCCACCTGCGTCAATGCCGAACTGTTGCATGGCTCATCGGTGCGCTTTGCCGGCACCGCCACCATTGGCGATGATCATTATGACAAGGCGTGGCTGGATAAACAGGGTATTGCCTGGGCCAATGCAGCCGGTTCATCGACGGATTCGGTGATTGAATACATGATCACGACCCTGCTGGAATTGCACGCGCGCGGCCTGATCAATATACCGGACACCAGTATCGGCATTATTGGCGTGGGCCGCATTGGCAGCCGGCTGGCCAGCCTGTGTGAAACGATGGGCATGACTGTACTGCGCAATGATCCGCCCAGAGCGAGAGTGGAGGGCGCAGGCAGCTTCAGCCCACTCGATGAACTACTCGAACAGGCAGATATTCTGAGCCTGCACACGCCGCTGCTGCATGATGGCACGGATTGTACGATCCACCTGCTGGATCGTGAACATCTGACTGCATTCAAGGGCAGAGGCGTGATCAATGCAGGGCGCGGCGCCTGTGTGGATAATGCCGGGCTGGCTGACTGGCTGGATGAAGACCGGGCCAGATTCGCCGTGCTCGACTGTTGGGAGCATGAGCCTAGCCCGGATATCCGTTTAATCAGCCATCCCGGCATGGCCATTGCCACGCCGCATATCGCCGGTCACTCCATCGACGGCAAAGCGGCCAACACCCAATATATTTATCAGGCCCTGTGCGATTTTTTGCATATCAAAGCAACATGGCATATGAATACGCAACTGCCAGCGGCGAGCCTCCCCCACAACATCCATGCCAATGGCGATTGCTGGCATGCCCTGCATGCAGCGACGATGCATTTGTATGCCCTGAATGAGGATAGCGATTGTATGAAATCATGGCCCGAACTTACGGCCAGTGAATTACCCCATGCCTTTAGCGGCTACCGGCGTCACTATCCGGTGCGCCGCGACTGGCAGCATGCACCCATCCATTTCGTCCATGCCAATGCAGCAACAATCCGGCTGGCGCAAGCCATCGGCATCCAAACCGTTTAGGCTGCGCTGATGACTGTTTCCAAACACAATCTGGTATGGATGGATCTGGAGATGACCGGACTTGATCCGGAACGGGACACGATTATCGAAATCGCCACCATCATCACCGATGGCGATCTTCACATCATAGCCGAAGGCCCGAATATCGTGATCCACCAACCCGA
>CAZXAI010000059.1:0-9381 GCA_964638265.1 uncultured Zetaproteobacteria bacterium | reverse complement strand
TTTTATTGTTGCTGATGATGTTTGCGCCAGGCATCGAGTGCCTGCTGCATGCGTTTTGCCCGCTCTGTTTGGCCCAGCGTTCGCAGTATGTTGATGAGTTGCTGGCGGGTTTGGCTGTCCGGCTGGATGGCGAGGCTGCGCTGATAGGCGGCAAGAGCCTGTTTGTTGTGACCAGCTGAACGCATGATGTCGCCGTAGCCGCGCCAGCATGGGGCGCAGTCCGGCAATAGCCGTATCGCTTTCTTTGCGAACCTGACGCCTCTGTCGGCCAGTTTGTGGCGGGACTGGAACTCGGCAAAGCGTAGCTGTGCAAAGCCGTTGAGCGGATCGGCTTTGATGGCTTTTTTATACTGTGAAACGGCTGTTTTGAGTTGCCCGTTTTTTTCGGATATGGCGGCCAGCATATACCAGGGTGCAGCTTCATGGCGTAGTTTTTTTGTCGCTTTTTCCAGCCATTGGCGAGCCTGTTCAGTCTTGCCCTGTTTTTCAAGCAGGGCAGCCAGATTGATCAGGCTGGGCAAGTGCCAGTACAGGCTCAGGTTTTTTTTATACAATGGCTGTGCATCGGCGTGGTGTCCGATATCTTCCAGCAGCACGGCAAGGCTGTAGCGCGCTTCGATATTGCGGGGATGGACTCTCAATTCGGACTGTAATGCTCTTCTGGCTTCGGTGATCCGCCCCTGTTCAATCAGCTGTTGCGCGATCTGAAAGTCGGGTTTGGCATCAGCATGGCCTGGCCATGCGGCAGCGATGACCAGCATGGCTGCTGCGATGGCGAGGCGAAGTCTATTTATGCGTTGGTGCAAGACCCATCCTGCCGGTAGTCATCAGCATTTCTTCCATACGCCGTTGCCGGGCGCGTTTATCCGCTTTGATTTCCGGTTTTTCCTTCAGTATTTTCCACGGATTTCTACGGATATCATCGGAAAATGCTGCCAGATTCTCCGATGCCAGACGCAGTTCAAACAGGGTTCGGTACAGGTTTTCACGGTTGTCGATAATCAGTTCGCGCAGCTCATGCATGGCAGCGCTTCCTTCGCTGAAGAAAACCTGAGCCGAACTGGCGGCTTTCGGGAGTGTTTGCATCAAGTGATCGACCCGGTTGCGGTTGTCCTTGAGCATGCCGGACATGTCATGCGTGGCGCTGCGAATATCGGGTCGGTTTTCTTTGATGAGTTGCGCCATGCCGTTTGTAGTGGCGCGGATGTCGGCACGGTTCTCTTTGATAATGGCGCCGACATGATCGGTAATGCGTTCAGCCTTGCTGAAGAAACGGCTGGCATCATCGGTCAGTGTTGCTGCACGGCTGATCATATCGCGAAAGTCACCGCCGGATGTGGACGGGATGACCGATCCTGCCAGTGGATTGTTGTCGCCGGGGGTGGCGCGCAGGGCAATATATTTTTCACCCACCAGACCGCCGCCGGCGATATGGGCGCGGGTAGATGCAGGCAACTGGATTTGCGGCTGGATAAGTACAGTAACCAGTGCCTGGCTGTCTTTGAGTTCGATGGATATAACATGGCCAACATGTACGCCCGCCATCAATACCGGTGTTTTTATGGAGATACCGGAGGCATCTGCAAACATGACCTGCATGTTTGAGCCCTCCGGCTTGGTCCACTGGAAGCCGCCGATTTTGCTGCTAAACAGTGCGAACAGGGCAATGGCAATCAAAACAAACGTCCCCAGTCGTGCTTGTGTATTCATGTTGCCTCCTTGTCAGGGGCTGTTAATACGAACTGAATCGGCCCTTCCGCCCGGCCTTCAATGAACTGTCTGAATACCGGATCCTGACAGGATTCGATTTCATCGCGAGACACCTGCTGATAAATCCTGCCTTCGTAGAGCATACTGACCCGATCACTGAATTCGCGCACCAGTTTCATGCTGTGGGCAATGGTTAGCGACGTGACATTCATACCCTCATGTAGTCGTTTCATCAAGGTGGTGATGACATCGGACATCACCGGATCCAGTCCTGTCAGCGGTTCATCATAAAAAATGATTTCCGGTTTATGGCAGATGGCGCGCGCCATGCCTACGCGTTTTTTCATGCCGCCGGATAATTCAGCCGGCATTTTATCAGCGATGCCGGGCAGACCTACCAGATCGAGCACTTCGTCAGCCCGCTGGCGTGCTGCAGGCTTAGACATGCCCTGGCGGCGCAGTACGAAGGCGACATTTTCCCATACCGGCATCGAATCAAACAGAGCGGCGCCTTGAAACAGCACACCGACGCAGGCCATGCGTTTCAGTTTTTCATCAATCGGCAGCGTAAACCAGTCCTCGCCATTGATCAGGATACTGCCGCTATCCGGCCTGAGCAGGCCGAGGATACATTTGAGCAGCACGCTTTTTCCGGCTCCGGAGAGCCCGATCACAATATGGGATTCACCGGGCAGGATATCGAGGCTGATATCGTCCAGCACCTGGCGTCCCTTGAACGATTTACTGACGCCGCGCAGGCTGATAATCGTGGACGGATTCATGAGCCAGACCTCATTGGAAAATCCAGGCGGTCAGCAAGTAGTCGGAAATCAGGATGGTCATGGCGCTGACGACGACAGCCCGCGTCGTAGCCTGGCCGACGCCGGCGGCGCCGCCTTCGCAGTAATAGCCTTCAGCGCAACTCACCAGCCCGATAATGGCGCCAAATACCATGGCTTTGAGCAGGCCTGAGTAGAGATCAATCAGCTCCAGATAGTCGTAGGAGTGTTTTATATAAGTGTGGGGGTTCTGGCCGAGCGCATGCACGCTGATAAAATAGCCGCCGAGCATGCCGATGGCATCCGCCAGCATAACCAGCAGCGGCATCATTAACGTGGCCGCCAGCATGCGCGGCATCACCAGGTAGCGCACCGGATCGGTGGACAGGGTCCATAGCGCATCAATCTGTTCGGACACGCGCATGGTGCCCAGCTCTGCTGCAAATGACGCGCCGACCCGGCCAGCGACCATCAAGCCGACCAGTACCGGCCCCAGTTCGCGCAGCATGGATAATGACACAACGGTGGCGATCATGCTTTCGGCGCCAAAGCGGTGAAATGCGACCCAGGATTGCAGAGCCAGCACCATGCCGGTAAATACAGCCGTCAGCAGTACCACCGGCAGCGATTGCACCCCCACTGTTTCACACTGGCGGATAATCAGGGAGAAGAACCATGGCGGTTTATGCAGGCGACCCAGGATTTTACCCATCAACAGCGGATAAAGGCCTATGCTGTAGACCATACGCTGAACGGCAGCGCCAATAGCCTGCAGCGCCTGCATCAGTCGGAATACTCGGCCATGCGTTGAACACGCGTGCCAACGCCGGTGAACAGCGTATAGCTGATCGTACCAATTGAGGCGGCCACATCATTGGCCAGTATATGCTCACCCCAGAATTCCACAGCAGCTCCCGTATGGATATCGACTTCAGTCACATCAAGCATAGTATAGTCCATACAGACGCGCCCGACGATGGCCAGTTTCTGCCCTGCAAAAAAAGCATGTCCGTGATTGCTCAATGCGCGTGGAAGGCCATCGGCATAGCCCAGGCTGACCACTGCGATGCGCATGGCCTTGTCCGCTCCGAATGTTGCACCGTAGGAAACCTGCGCGCCGGCAGGAATATCCCGTATTTGCATAACGGCGCCGCTCAGTTGCATGACGGGCTTGAGTCCGAGCGGTTGCTCCGGGATTGGCTCGGAGCCGTACAGGGCAATGCCGGGGCGTACCACATCCATGCTGTATGCCGGCATGCCTATCATGCCGGCGCTATTGAGTAGCGATGCGGGCAGTTGCGGCGACGGCATATCCTTTTGCAGCCGTATCAATTGCTCGGCCTGCTGTCGGTTGAGCGGGTGTTGCGGCCTGTCGGCGCAAGCCAGGTGCGACATGATGCCGCGCACCCGGATGCCGGCCTGGCGGCACTGCTTGGCCAGGGCTTTCGGCCACTGGGCGCCGAGCCTGTTCATGCCGGTATCCGCTTTGATCCAGACCTGAGAACGGAAGCCGGCATGCTGCAACAGCTCCACCTGTCCCGCTTCGGTGATGGCCGGGGTAAGTCGGGCATGGCTGGCCAGCATGGCTTCTTCCCGGTCGAAAATACCCGACAGCAGGGTGATTTCCAAATCGCAGTTGCTATCTTCATCACCCAGTATGTCGCGCAGCCGGGCGCCTTCTTTCGCATCAGTGACGCCAAAATGGCGGCAGCCTGCCTCAGACAGGGACGGGGCTATCAGTTCCAGCCCATGCCCGTAGGCATTGGCTTTGACGATAGCCATGATGCGAGCGCTACCGGCTTGCCGGGTTAACAGTTGATAATTATGGTGCAGGTGCTTCAGTTTTATGCGGGCAATGGCAGGACGGCTCATGTTCTGAATCATCGTTGTTTTCGCTCCCCCGTCAAAGTTGGGTACCGTTTTTTCTCCCTTCTCGATGACAGGGTCAGTTTCTGTGGTTAGCCTGGCGCTTATGCAAGAGGGCTCCAATGACTGTAAAAGAGAAGCAATATTTTGCAATATTCATGGCAGGATTCTACCCAAATGTGTAATGATCCAGCATGCTTCAGATGCTTAAAGAAGAGCAGACTGCATCTTTATCATGCGGGCTGATGTGCAAAGAATTATTTTCATGCGGAGTGATTTCTTATGGAAACACTGAAAAAAAGCAGCAATGTGGTTTGGCATCAGGCCACCGTTACACGGGAGCGCCGTCAGGCGGCAAACGGGCACCGTAGCGTTATTCTCTGGTTTACCGGCCTGTCCGGAGCGGGCAAATCAACACTGGCGCATGCGGTGGAAGAACAACTGCATCAGTCGGGGGCGCACACCTTTGTGTTTGATGGCGATAATGTCCGGCACGGACTATGTTCCGACCTGGGGTTTTCGGATGCCGACAGACAGGAAAATATTCGCCGCATTGGTGAAATGTCGAAGCTGATTATCGAGGCTGGCGTGATTGCGCTGACGGCCTTTATCTCACCATTTCGGGCAGATCGCGACAGAGTGCGCGCATTGGCTGGGGATGGCGATTTTATCGAGATCTATTGTCGTTCTTCTGTGGCAGTGTGCGAATCGAGAGATGTGAAAGGCCTGTATGCCCGCGCCCGTGCCGGAGAAATCAAGGCGTTTACAGGTATTTCTTCGCCCTATGAAGAACCCGAGCATCCGGAGTTGATTGTCGATACAGGATCGCGCCCTTTGGACGAATGCGTCGAACAGGTGTTGGGCTATCTTGATGGGGTTGGCGTTATATCGCACCCCTCACCCCTCACCCCCAACACCTCACGGGTTACGTCATGAAAGGCATTATCTTGGCCGGCGGATCCGGCACCAGACTGCATCCGCTAACATTATCAGTGAGTAAGCAGCTGATGCCGGTGTATGATAAACCGATGATTTATTACCCGCTGTCCACTCTGATGTTGGCGGGTATTCGCGATATCCTGATTATTTCCACCCCGGCGGACTTGCCGATGTTCGAGCGTTTGCTGGGTGACGGTGTGAAATGGGGGTTAAGCCTGAGCTATGCAGTGCAGCCCAGCCCGGATGGCCTGGCGCAGGCATTGACCATTGGCCGGGAATTTATTGGTGATGACCCGGTTGCCCTGATTCTGGGCGATAATATTTTTTACGGTCAGGGCATGGTCAAACAGTTGAAACGGGCTTGCGGATATGCTGCCGGCGCAACGGTGTTTGCGTATCGGGTGCACGATCCGGAGCGTTATGGCGTGGTGGAGTTTGAGGCAGGCTACCGGGCTGTTTCGATTGAAGAGAAGCCGGCAGTCCCCAAGAGCAACTGGGCGGTGACCGGTTTGTACTTTTACGATAACGACGTGGTGGATATTGCCGCAGGTCTGAAGCCCTCGCCGCGTGGCGAACTGGAGATTACCGATGTTAACCGGCATTATTTGCAATCCGGCAGTCTGCGTGTGGAAACACTGGGTCGCGGGGTGGCGTGGCTGGATACGGGTACGCATGAGTCGTTGCTGGATGCATCATGTTATGTGCAAGTGATTGAGAAACGGCAGGGCTTGAAAGTAGCCTGTCCGGAAGAGATTGCCTGGGAAGAAGGGTATATCTCCGATGCACAATTGAATACGCTGGCGCAGGCATTGAAGAAGAATGCTTACGGTCAGTATTTGCTGCGGCGACTGGGTGAAGGGAAAATATGAACGTGATTGAAACGGCGTTGCCGGGCGTGTTGATTATCGAACCGAAGGTGTTTGGCGATGCGCGCGGTTTTTTTCTGGAGACCTTTCACAAGCAGCGCTATGAAGATGCCGGGATTCCGGGTGATGGGCTGGCGTTTGTTCAGGATAACCACTCCCGCTCAGCAAAAGGCGTATTACGCGGCTTGCATTTTCAACTGGAAAACCCGCAAGGTAAACTGGTGTCAGCCGGCACAGGACGCGTGTTTGACGTGGCTGCCGATGTCAATCCGGATTCTCCCACATACCGGCAGTGGGCAGGCGTCGAGCTGTCTGAAGAAAATCATCGCCAACTGTGGATCCCGCCGGGCTATGCACATGGCTTTTGCGTACTGTCCAATATGGCTGACTTCCAATACAAGTGTACGGCGTTGTATCACCCCGAATCGGATTCCGGCGTAGCCTGGGATGATCCGGAACTGGATATTCAGTGGCCAATCGCAGCACCGTTACTGTCAGAAAAAGACCGGCAATTACCCCGCTTGTCTGAAATAGACAGGAGGCGACTGCCATGCGCTTGCTGATTACAGGTGCGAAGGGGCAACTGGGGCATGCTCTGGTTGGTCAGGGTGGCGGCCATGCGTTGATGGATGTGTGCCATGAGCAGCTGGATATTACGGATCAGGATGCTGTGTTGCGCTGCTGCGACACCTTTCATCCGGATATTGTGATTAATGCGGCTGCCTATACCGCTGTGGACAGGGTCGAGTCCGATGTGGAAAAAGCATTTGCTGTGAATCGGGATGGCCCTGCCAACCTTGCACGTGCTTGCAGGCAGGGTGGTATTCCCCTGATCCATGTCTCGACTGATTATGTGTTTGATGGCACCAAAGCCGGGCCATATGTTGAAGAAGATCCGACCGCACCACTGGGTGTGTATGGCGCCAGCAAACTGGCCGGTGAGCATGCGGTTCAGCAATATGCCTCAACGTGGACGATTTTGCGTACCAGCTGGGTGTTTTCAGCGCACGGTAATAATTTTGTAAAAACAATGCTGCGCCTGGGCGCAGAGCGGCCAGAGCTGGGCGTTGTATCGGATCAGTATGGATGCCCGACCTCGGCCAATGAGCTGGCGCGCGCCATCTATGCGGTCTGTGATTCAGGTTTGGCAGATCAGCGGCGTGTTTATCATTGCTGTCAGCCTGAACCGACGACATGGTTTGATTTTGCCACAGCTATTTTTGCCGAGGCTCAAAGGCAGGGGCTCGTCCTGAACATGCCCCATGTCAATGCGATTCCGACATCGGATTACCCTACGCCGGTAAAGCGACCGGCCAATTCGGTGATGGATTGTAGCAAGTTTAAACAGACATTCGATTTCCATATTCGTCCCTGGCGGGATTCGCTGGCCGAGACTATGCGTGAGATCATGAATTCAATTCATGCAAGGAATAAACAATGACACCCAACATCCAGCATCCAACATCCAGCCTGTTCACGCCTCGTGTGATACTCGTAACCGGCGGGGCTGGATTCATTGGCTGTAACTATGTGCGTTATATGCTGGCGCATGATCCGGATGTGAACATCGTCAATCTGGATAAGCTGACCTATGCCGGTTCACTGGATAATCTGAAAGGCTTGCCGGATGAATCGCGCCATACATTTGTGCAGGGCGATATTTGTGATCGGGAGCTGGTGGATCGACTGCTGCGTGAGCATCAGGTGGATACCATCGTGCATTTTGCCGCCGAGTCGCATGTGGATAATTCCATCTCCGGGCCGGAAGTGTTTGTGCAAACCAATGTGATGGGCACATTTACCCTGCTGGAGGCTGCCCGCCAGTATTGGCTGAATACGTTAGATGGGAGATGTGAGGCGACAGGTGGCGAGGCATCTCACATATCACGTCTCTCATCTCACGATGCCCTCCGTGCATCCTTCCGCTTCCACCACATTTCAACGGATGAAGTGTACGGCACGCTTTCAACAGATGACCCTGCTTTTACCGAGCAGACGCCGTATGCGCCGAATTCGCCCTATTCTGCATCCAAGGCCGGTTCTGATCATCTGGTGCGCGCCTATTTTCATACCTATGGCCTGCCGGTGACTACGACCAATTGTTCCAATAATTACGGGCCATACCAACATAGTGAAAAACTGATTCCGACCATTATCCGCAACTGCGTCAATAGATCCCCGATTCCCGTGTATGGTGATGGTTCCAATATTCGCGACTGGCTCTATGTCGAAGATCATTGCTCCGGCATTGATGCCGTCATTCGCCGGGGGGAACTCGGCGAAACCTATAACATCGGCGGCATCAATGAATGGGCCAATATCGATATCGTGCGTTGTATCTGCGGCTTGATGGATAAGCTGGTGGCAGCTAATGCCAGCCAGTCACCCGTCACCAGTCACCAGTCACTGATTGCCTTCGTGACTGATCGCCCGGGTCATGATTGGCGTTATGCCATTGATGCCGGCAAGATGGGGCAGACTATGGGTTGGAAGCCGGCAGAAACATTTGAAACGGGCATTCGCAAAACGGTTGAATGGTATTTGGATGACGGTGAATTGTGATTAGTGCTTTGAAGGAGAGGGACGTGCAACGCTCGTGGTTTGTCGTGCGCACCAAACCCCGGCAGGAGACGGTGGCTCGTGATCAGTTGGAAAATCAGGGCTTTGACGTGTATTTGCCGCTGGTGAATACGCGCATTACCCATGCCCGCAAGGTGAGTTGGCAGCCACGTCCTTTTTTCAGCGGCTATTTGTTTATGCATTTGTCCGAAGACGAACAGCGCTGGACGGCAATTCGTAGCACCATTGGGGTATTGGCTCCGGTATCCTTTGGCGACTTCTACCCGCCTATGCCCGATGCTGCGATTGAAATGCTCCGTTCCAGACAGGATGAGCATGGGTATATTATGGTTATAAATAATCCTGCATCACCATTTAATGCGGGTGATACAGTGCGTCTGAACGATGGTTCGCTAAAAGGGTTGGAAGGTGTTTTTTTGGAAATGCGGGGGCAGGACAGGGCCATGGTTTTACTCAACTGGATGCAAAAAAAGATGCGACTGGAAACATCAATCGAAAACCTTTCTGCGCCCAAATAGCTTTTTATCGCTTTACATGGTTGCAAAAGTCAGTCGGAAAGCCCTGTGTCTGTGAAGTGTGCACTCTGCTCGGCACGTAAGCGTTCGATCAGGCGTCCGCCCGGCACCTCGACATCGTCGTAA
>CAZXAI010000058.1:0-9847 GCA_964638265.1 uncultured Zetaproteobacteria bacterium | reverse complement strand
CATCGACGCGGAACATATGGCAATCGGTGCCGCCGGAGACAATACGCAAACCGCCTTCGCTCAAGGTTGCCGCCAGCGCCCGCGCATTGGCAATCACCTGTTGCTGATCGGCCTTGAACTGATCACCGAGCGCCTCGCCGAACGCCACCGCCTTGGCGGCAATCACATGCATCAGCGGGCCGCCCTGAATACCGGGGAAGATGCGCGAATTGATCTTTTTGGCCAGATCATCGTCATCGGTCAGAATCATGCCGCCGCGCGGGCCGCGCAGGGTTTTGTGGGTGGTGGTGGTAATCACATGGGCGTGACCGACCGGGCTGGGGTACACGCCGGCTGCAATCAGACCGGCATAATGGGCCATATCCACCATCAGAATGGCACCGACAGAATCGGCAATTTCGCGCATGCGCTTAAAATCAATATGCCGTTCATAAGCCGATGCGCCGCCGATAATCATTTTCGGGCGTTGCACTTCCGCCATTTTCTGCATCACATCGTAATCAATTAATTCATTATCCTTACGCACGCCATAGGCCACGACTTCATACAAACGACCGGAGAAATTCACCGGCGAACCGTGGGTGAGATGGCCGCCATGCGACAAGTCCATGCCCATGATGGTGTCGCCGGTCTGAATCGCCGCCATATATACGGCCATATTGGCCTGCGAGCCGGAATGTGGCTGCACATTGACATGTTTGACGCCGAACAATTCACGGGCGCGATCCTGCGCCAGCCGTTCCACCGCATCGACATGCTCGCAACCGCCGTAATAACGGCGACCGGGATAACCTTCGGCATATTTGTTGGTCATCACCGAGCCCTGCGCCTGCATCACCGCTCTGGACACGATATTTTCACTGGCGATAAGTTCCAGCGTGTGTTGCTGACGCCCGAGCTCGGCGGAAATAGCATCTGCTACCGCGCTATCGGCAAGCGGCGCATTAAAAAACTGACTGCGATCAGACATGTAAACTCCTGAAAAATAGATAAAAATGTTTCTGTATGATGCAGCACCCGGTTGCAACTTCAGAGCCATTCAATTGAGCCGCGTATTATGTCGAACTGAAGTCTTGCCGTCATCTTCCGGTTTGTACGTTGCCTGTTTCCCTCAATCGCCCAGCACATGCAAACCGGACTGCAAACTGAACCGGGCCGCATCGACCGGATTCATGCGCACCACAAGATCCACCACATCGTCACCACTGTGCCTGCTCAGCACCGAACCATGCTGATAACAAAAGGCCAGTGCCCTGCCGTCGGACAAGCCCAGTTTCAGATGCAACTCGTGCATTTCCTGACAGAGAAAATCGCTCAGCAGTTCCAGCAACGCATCCATGCCTTCGCCCGTCACCGCTGAAATCGCTATCCGGCTACCGGCGATGGTTTCGGCCCGATAGGTCTCCAGCTCCGGCGCCAGGTCTTTCTTGTTCAGCACCTCGACAACCGGCGGCGAGAAATCGCCCACCAGCCCCAACTGCTCCAGTGTTTCATGCACCACGTTGGCCTGCTCGGCCTGCATCGGGCTGGAAGCATCGCGCACATGCAGAATCAGATCCGCCTCGATCACCTCTTCCAGCGTGGCCTTGAATGCATCGACCAGCTCATGCGGCAGTTCCTGCACAAAGCCCACCGTATCGGAGAGCATCAAACGCAATCCATCGCCGATTTCGAGCAGGCGCAGGGTGGGATCCAGGGTGGCAAACAGCTGATCGGCCACATACACGCCGGAGTTGGTCAAGCGGTTAAATAGCGTGGATTTGCCCGCATTGGTATAACCGACCAGCGCTACAGTCGGCATATCTTTCTTTTGCCGCCCGGCTCGCTGGGTGGCGCGCATGCGTTTGATTTTTTCCAGATCTGTTTCCAGCGACATGATTTTATCCCGAATCATGCGCCGGTCCAGCTCAATCTGGCGCTCACCCGGCCCGCCCATCAGCCCGACGCCGCCGCGCTGGCGTTCCAGGTGCGTCCAGCTGCGCACCAGCCGCCCCATCTGGTAATTCAGGCTGGCCAGTTCCACCTGCAAAATACCTTCACGCGTACGCGCACGCGATGCAAAAATCTCCAGAATCAGGCCGGTGCGATCCACCACCTTGGCATCCCATGCCTCTTCCAGTTTACCCTGCTGCACCGGCGTCAGCGGGTGATCGACAAACACCACTTTGGCCTCATGCGCGGCAACACGCAGGCGTATATCTTCCACTTTTCCCGACCCGAACAGGGTTGCGGAAGTAATTTTACGCACATTAATGCGCACCGATTCCACCAGTTCACAACCGCTGGATTCCACCAGCAGGTCAAATTCTGCCGCCCGCGCATTCCAGGCATAAGCGCCCAGTTGCCTGGTCGGAAATTCGGGATGAACACTGATTACAATGTCCTGCTCAATCGCTACATCATAGGTCTCAGCCATACATTATTTTCTCCAGTGTCGTGCTATCGCCATGCACTGCATCAGGGGTCTGGTTATGAAACCATGTGACCTGCCGTTTGGCGTAACGGCGCGTGGCAGTGATGCCATCAGCCACAGCCTGCTCCAGGCTCAGTTTCCCATGCAGGTAATCCAGCAACTGGCGATATCCCACCGCACGCATGGCCGGGTGTGTATCCGGCAAAGCCAGCGCATCCAGCCAGCGCACTTCATCCAGCCAACCGGCTTCCAGCATGGCATGAAATCGATCCGCCAGTCGCTGCCTGAGTATATCGCGCTCCACATCCAGCACGCATACAGGGCAATCAATCGGTACAGCTTCCTGCTCGCGCTGTTGCCATGCGCTCAAGGTTTTGCCGGTGCTTTCACAGACGCACAAAGCCCGCATGATGCGTTGCGTATCGCCCGCGTTTAAACGTGCAGCCATGTCCGGGTCTTTCTGCTGCAACAATTCATACAAGACAGCCGTGCCCGCTGCTTTCTGCAAGGCTTCAAAGCGCTGGCGCACTGCCGGTTTTTCAGGCGGAATATCGGCGAACCCTTGCAGCAATGCACGCAGATATAAACCCGTACCGCCCACAATCAGAGGGGTTCGCCCCTGTTTGTTTTCCTGTTCGATACCCATGCGCGCCTCTTTGGCCCATCGCGCCGCCGAATATATATCCGGCAGATCACAACAATCGACCATGTAATGCGCTACGGCCTCGCGCTCCGCCTTGCCCGGTTTGGCTGTGCCGATATTCAGACCGCGATAGAGTTGCATCGAATCGCAACAGATAATACTGGTGTCAGAAACCTGCGCGACCCGCATGGCCAGCGCCGATTTACCTGTGCCGGTTGCGCCCATCAGGGCAATGGCTTTCAACGTCACCTTTCCCCGACCCCGTCTCATATTGGATGTCATCCGAGCACCCTTATTCACTACGCCAGGCCAGGTAACAGATGCTTGATACCGTCGGCAATAAACTGCACGCCGATGGCGGCAAGAATCAGCCCCATGATACGGGTGGCGATATTCAGACCGATCGTGCCGAGTTTATCGCGCATCTTTTCGGCAATCAGCAAGACCAGCCAGGCAATTGCGGCAACGGCAACGATGGCCAGCGCAAGAACCACCTCACCGCCCCATGAGTGAATTTTATTGGCATCGAGAATCACCAGGCTGATAGCACCTGGCCCGGCCATCAGCGGAATCGCCAGCGGCACCACGGAGATATCTTCTTTTGTTTCAACTGCGCCTGCCTCGTTCGGGCAATGCTGCACATGGCTTTGTTTGCCGTGCAACATGGAAATACCCATCAACAGAATCAACAGCCCACCACCAACCCGGAACGCATCAATGGTAATACCAAAAAAACCGAGTAAGGCTTCTCCTGTCCATGCAGAAATCAGCAAGATCAGGGCGACCGCCACAGCAGCCCGGTTAATCGTGCGCATATCTGCATCCGGGTCATCCTTATCCGACATCGATAGAAAAATTGGCAATGCTCCGAGTGGATTGACGATAGCAACCAGCCCTACCAGCAACAACATAAATGACATATCCTGCATTATTCATTCACCTCCATTGCTGTAACCCTGCAATCAACCCCGCTGGCGACAACCTGACGGGGCAATTCCGCCGTGCCGCAACCCAACTCCAGAATATCAGCGTTATTCAGGGTTAATAGTTCATTCCATATCTCGCTTTCAGCACAGACCCTGTTTATATGTTCATTCTGCAACTGCATGTTCACCTCTTTCAATACTCTCATTTCATCACTGCTTTGCGAAGTGACAGCCATACTTCCGCTTTGGCATAATCTCTGAACACACGTATTTGCTGTGGCAGATTAGCCGAAAGCATTTCGTATCTGCGCGTCATGCCGAAGGCAAAATCATTACCAACCACGAATGCAATCCTGGCCTGTCCGCGCTCAGGATACTGTTTTCTGATCTCAACAAGCTGCATCTCCATATCGCGGCCAACTGTGGCAAAATCCAGTTCGCGCAGATCCCATAAAGCATCTGCGTCCGGCGGGAACCGCGCGGACTTCGTCAGTAATGTCATGGATTTTTTTATCTCATCGATACTCAGCGGGCTTTTAAAGGCACCATACACAATGCCATTTTCATAATAAAATTCAACGGGCATGATATCCTCCTGCTTCTACCACATAGTAACTCTTCCAGCAACATGGTTTTTCATATCTTCTGCTTTGTGCATCGATTTTTGCTGCGAAAGTTTTCAATTGAGAAAAACAGCACAGGTACAGCCAGCAAAGTCAGGAATGTACCGGCAATCAAACCGCCAATAGCCACATATGCCAGCGGCGACAAGCGTTCGATGCCGACAGCCCATTCCATGGCCAGTGGAATCATACCCACAGCCGAAGCTATCGCAGTCATCAAAATCGGGCGCGTACGCTTGGCTACGGAATCGAGCACAGCCTGGCGCAGGGGCGTACCCTCCCGCATCGCCTGCCTGGCAAAATCCACCAGCAGGATACCATTATTGACCACGATACCCATCAATAGAATCAAGCCCATCTGGCCCGGCATGGAGAGAAACTTGCCACCCAGAATGATCCCGAATGCCGCCCCGATCACGGCCAGCGGTAAACAGGCCATGATGGCAACCGGGTCGAGGAAGGAACGGAAGGTCACGACCAGCATTAAATAGAGTAAGATCATACTCAAACCGATAGCTTTAAACAATCGTTGTGCTGATTCATTCAGCTGTTTGTACTCACCTTCATCATGCATGCTGTAGCCATGCGGCAACTCGATATCAGCGATTGCCGCCATAACTTCATCATGCAGCGCTGTAATGGCAACATTCTGCCGCCAACCCAGTACATCAATCGTCGGCTCCAGATATTGGTGGGTCTCAGCCGTTGGTGCAGTGATCACGCCCGGCTCGGCCAACGATGCCAATGGCATAAAATGCCCGTTTTTTGCCCGGATATTGATTGCCCGAATACTTTCCAGATCGGCTCGCTGCCCTTTCTTGAGTCGCACCCAGACCGGAATCGCATTTTCTCCCGGCACCCGCATCGAGCCTGCCGGCGCACCACCGACAGCCATGCCCACCTGCGCCGCCACATCGGCTGCCGTCAGCCCGTATAAACGCGCTTTGGCGGGATCAACATTCAGGGCGATACGCTCTGAACGCTGCTGCCATGTCCGCTCCATACCGGTCAAACCATGCACCGAATGCAGTCGCTGCATCACCTGATCCGCCAGCCGGCTCAGCACAGCGGCATCCGGCCCCTGGATCATGATATCAATATTGGCCCGAATCGATGACAGCGGTGTGGCGCCAAAGGCGGATACATTGGCCGAAATCAGCCCCGGAATACGGTGCAGGCGTTGTTGAATGGCATGGTTAATGTCATTCAGTGTTCGATTACGGTGAAAGCGATCCACAATATTCAACGTGATTTCGCCCTGTTGCAGCAGGCGGGCGGCACCGAATGATTTTACCCCCGGCTCCGCCCCGACCACGCTGGACATGGAAATCAGCCAGCCGGGCGACAGTTCATCTTTGATCGCTGTTTCGACCTGGGTCAATAATTGCTCCATGGCCTGATCATCGGTATCCGGCGCCGCCTCAAAGCGAACCTGCGAAATACCGGTATCCATCAAGGGCATCAGTTCACGTCCCTGGAGACGCAGCTGGGAAACCGAAGCCACAAACAGCGCCAGAAACAGAATCAGGATAAACAGCCGGTGATCCATACCCCAGTCAACCAGACGCACATAGCCCTGCTTGACCGGTTCCATCACATGGCGGGTGAATGGATCCAGCAACCATGCCAGCGGATCACGCGCCCACGGCCGGATGATTTTGGGCGCAAACAGCGGAATCATGGTGACCGACACCACCAGCGAGGCAAACAAGGCGACTGCGAGCGTCACCGTCAGCGGACGCAAAACCGTCTGCACATAACCGCCGATAAACATAATCGGCAACAGCACCAGAATCGTACTGACGGTGCCGGATGTATCCGCCATCAGAATCTCATCGAGTCCGCGCACCGCTGCCACCTTGCCGCTTTCCCCCATCTCGCGCATGCGCCGCTCAATATTCTCCATCACCACCACCACATCATCGGCCAGCAGGCCGACTGCGATAATAATGGCGGACAAGGTCACCATATCAAACTCGAAACCGATCCACCACAGAATGGCAAAGGTCAGTAAATAAGACAGCGGTAGCGAGAATGCCACCACCAGCGCTGCCCGCGAATTACCCAGAAACAGCAGAATCACAATCAGCGTCATAATCACCGCATCACGCAATGAATCGAGCATATTATCGACCGTCAGCCCGATAATCCGTCCCTGCGTATCGGCAATACGGATATCCAGATTGGGAAACTGCGCCTGCACGGCTGCCAGATTCGCATCGACCGCATCAATGAGTGGCTTGGTAAAGCCTTTTTCAGAGCGCAACAGCGAAATAGCGACGGCGGGGCTGCCGTTGCCATGGTATAAGGATGACGGATCTGCCGCTCCCCACCCCACGCGCCCCAGATCGCCAACCCGCACATACGCGCCATTGTTCAACGGCACCAGAATTGCAGCGATATCATCCGGCGTCTTTGCCAGCGCCTGAGCGGTCAGCAACAAACGGTTACCGCGCTGGTACACCATGCCTGCTGGTTGTGAAATATTGGAACCGGCCAGCGCCGCTATCACCTGCGCGATAGCGAGTTGATGGGCCTGCAAACGGTCGCGATTCAGATCCACCGCCACCTGTCTGACCGGCCCGCCGAACACCTCGGCATCGGCTACGCCGGGCAGGTTCAACAGCCTGTCACGCAACTGATTTTCGGCCATCCGGCGCACCTGCCCCATATCCAGCCCCGATCCTTGCGCCGGCCTGACGGCCAGCACCATCGCAGCATGGGCGGCATCGGTGATTTTAAATACCAGCGGTTCATGAATACCTTTGGGTAACTGGCTACGCACCCGTGATAATTCCGTGCTTACTGCATTGGCAGCGGTGTCGATATCATGACCGTATTCAAATTCCACCTGCACAGCCGCCACTTCATCACGCGAGGTCGATGTTACCCGCCGCACCCCGTCTATGGAGGAAAGGCGCACTTCCAGCGGATGCGTTACTTCATTGGCCACATCCGTGGTCATCGCGCCCGGCCATTGCACCACCACCGACACAGATGGCCGGTTGGTATCCGGGAACAGATTGGTGGGAATGGACAAAAAGCCAACCACTCCCAGAATCATAAAGGCAATGGTTGCCGCCAGAATGGCATGCGGTCTGGACAACAAACGCTCGGCAAAGCTCATGGCCGGCGATCCTGCTGTGCCGACCAGATGACCGGATCACCGTCATGCAGTTCTAGCAGCACGCTGCCATGCGCTGTCACCACAGCATCGCCGGCTTGCAGGCTCCCCTCAACCACGCAGGAGGATTGACTGCACACGGATACGTGAACAGGCAGCAGCCGAACATGCGGTTTCGGTGTTGCGATCAGTGTGAATAATACACGCTGCGCGCCATCACTGGCCGGACGTAAACTGTTCACCGGTACGATCAGACCGCTTGCGGCAGCAGTAAACACGCGAACGGCAACCGGCGCAGCATCGGGCAAATTGAACGGGCGCTGTGGCAAATCAATTTCCAGACTGCCCATCGCCAGCGCATCCAGGGAAGGATTGATGCGGGTGATGGTCGCCTTCATACGCTGCGAGCCCAGCGACAGCTCCACCGTGCCACCCGGCTGAATACGGGTAATCGTATCCAGCGGTACGGGCACCACGACGCGCCCGCCGGCTGCCGCCGTCAGGGTATAAACCACCTTGCCGGGGAATACTGTATCGCCCGGTTCGGCAAAACGTCTGGCAATGCGCCCGCTCATCGGCGCCCGAATGTGACCATACGAGATTTTCACCTGCAGCGATTCCAGTTGCTTTTTCAACGCCGCCACATTGGCCCGATCCGAATGCAAGCGGGTCTGCCGCTGTTCAACCGCCGATGCAGAAGAACCGCCTTCCTTCATCAAATGCTGTTCACGCTGCAGTTCCTTACGATCATTATGTTCCACGGCCACAGCACTGATCAGCGTTGCTTTCAGAGAACCGGCATCGGCTTCCAGCGCCCGTGTATCCAGATGTACGAGCAGATCACCCTTGTGAACCGTGCCGCCCGCCCGTGGCCCCATCTTCAGAATGGTGCCGCCGATTTGCGGCACGATACGCACCTCGCTGGAGCTGACCACCTTGCCGAGGGCAGGAAAACCCTGATGAATACTGCCCTCACGCACGACTGCGGTTTCCAGCGCCCAGGGGGATATGCTCATCACCGGGCTATCTTCAATATGTTTGACACGCGAATGCAGCAATGCCGCTGTGCCACCGGCCAACAGCGGAACAAGCAGCAGATACCATTTCTTTTTTATGCGCATTATTGCTCTCCTGATTGGGTATATACTGATGAGATCACAAAAAGTCCGTCCATGGACTTTTTACTTGACGTCATCCATGGCTGCGATGACGACTTCTTGCGAAGTCGTCATATGCTGAAGGAGCATGGCCTCGTGACAGGTATAGTTGATCATCCGCCAGCCACCAGTTGGCCAGCGCCGTCGTATGATCTGCTCTGGCTCTGGCCAGCGCGGCTTCCGCATCAATCAGATCCACGGCTGAAATTCGCCCGTTGGCAAAGCGGTCGGACTGAATCCGTTCGGTTTCGCTGGCTGCTTTCAAGCCGGCAGTCGCGGCCTGATATTGCAATGAAGCCGCCTGCCAGCCGGCCTGTGCCGATTTCAGCTCAGCTCTGGCCTGATTAAGAATGCGTTGATATTGCAGGCGAGCCACTTCTCTATTGGCTTGGGCCCGATCCGAATTGGCAAAGCGTCTGCCGCCATCCCAGAACTGCCAGCTAAGCTGGGCGCCGACACGCCATGTGTTGGCGCCGCTGGCGGTATAACCCTGATTACGCATGGTTTCCGCTCGCAAGGACAAGTTTGGCAACCACTCGCGTTTTGCTCCCTTGAGGTTTTCATTTTCCGCCCGTGTAATGCTATTGGCGGCCAACAGGTCGGGACGATTCTGTAACGCGTGATCACCGTCCTGCGGCATGGATCGATCCGGTGGCGCCACAGTCAGGCTCTCTACCGCAGCAGCAAATACCCCTTGATTCAGCAATGCGCCCAAAGCCGCACGCAAGCGCACGGCATCACCATTCAATCCGGCCAACAGGCCTTGCACCGATTTGATTTCAGCTTCGATGCGCAATAGCTCCACTGCCGCAACACGCCCGACTTGCACCGATATGGCAGTCACGCTGCGATGAGCTTGCAATGCCTTCAAATGTGCGAGGTGAGCCTGTTTTATCCCTGCCAACCGTTGCAGACCCCGATACAAGCTGACCGTTTGTGCAAACAGTGCTAAGCGGCTCTG
>CAZXAI010000057.1:0-10066 GCA_964638265.1 uncultured Zetaproteobacteria bacterium | reverse complement strand
CTGGAGAACACATGATATCTATATTCTTTCGACGTTTCACCTGGGCCTGTTTACTGACGGCTGTGGTTTTAGGCGGCTGTGGCAAAAAAGAAATGCCGCAACCGGTCGTGGCCGGCTCAGAAAAACCGCAACTGGTGGATCTGAGTTATGAACAGGCCGGCAATGTGCTCAAACTCAGCTTTACACTGAAAGGCAACCCCGCAGGTCTGGGCTATCAGGTGGATCGTACCGAGATCGACCCCTACTGCCAGTGTCCGGGATTCTGGCGTCGCTATCATGATCAGCAGCCACGCGCCGATCTGGCCAACCGCACCATCCGGAAAATCATCAATTTAAACAGTGGCCAGGCCGAATATGTGTACCGGCTGCGCGCTGTCGATCTGGATGGTAATTTGGGCCCATGGAGTAAATCCATACGTGCCCGCAGCATAGATCTGTTTAACAAGTGAGGCAGTCGGTGCAATCGCATCAGCCACGACTGCAACAGCTGGGCGCTTACCCGTTCGAACGGCTGAAAGCGCTGTTTGCCGGCCATACGCCCAACCCGAATCTGACGCCGATTGATGCCGGCGCGGGTGAACCGCGCCTGCCGTTGCCGGCCTTTGTCGCCGATACGCTGGCCGAACACCTGGATGGTTTTTCCAAATATCCGTCCACGGTCGGCTCGCCGGCCTTGCGTCAGGCCATTGCCGACTGGCTACAGCGGCGCTATGGCTTGCGTCATGTAGATGCGGCCACGCAGGTGTTATCGGCCAATGGTACCCGTGAAGCGCTGTTTGCGATTGCTCATGCCCTGATCAATCCGGAAGCAGCGACAAAACCCTGCGTACTGATGCCCAATCCGATGTATCAGATTTATCTGGGTGCCGCGCTGACTGCCGGTGGCGAACCGGTGTTCCTGCCATGCACGGCAGAGCATGCATTCGCCCCCGATCTGGATGCAGTCGATGCATCGGTGTGGTCGAATGCGGCGCTGGTCTATATCTGTTCACCCTCGAATCCGACCGGCTGGATTGCCGATGCGGATTATTTCGCCCGTCTGCTGACGCTGGCTGACCAATATGATTTTTATATCGTCTCGGATGAATGTTATTCGGAAATCTACTGGCAGGATAAACCGGTCGGCTTACTGGAGGTGGCCGAATCGCTGGGTCGCGACGGATTCAGTCGCTGTCTGGTGATGAACTCCTTATCCAAACGCTCGGCGCTGCCCGGCATGCGCTCCGGCCTGATTGCCGGCGATGCCGCCCTGATTGCCCGCTTTGCCCAATTGCGCAGCTATACCGGCCCGGCCACGCCCTTGCCCTTGCAGGCGGTTGCCGTAGCGGCATGGTCGGACGAGACGCATGTGCAGCGCCACCTGGCGGTTTATCGCGCCAGCTTGAAAGCCTTTTTCGATATTTATGATGACATCAATATCCCTGCCGGTTCATTTTTTGCATGGCTGCCGGTTGAACATGAAGAAGCCTTTGCCATCGCCGCATACGAACAGCAGGCCGTTACCATTTTGCCCGGTTCCTATCTGGCCGCTGCTGATGCAGATGGCAACAATCCCGGCGCAGGCTATATCCGCGCTGCTCTGGTGGATGGGCCGGAGTGTGCCGCAACGCTTGCGCGCAGGCTCCGGGCCGTCAGAATTTAGCCATGCTTATTCCACCCGGACTGGAACAACAACTGCGCCAGCTGGCCGCCAGCGGTCATACGCTGAACTGTTATATCTATGATACCACGGCCATGCGCAACAAGATTGCCCGTTTGGCCGAGATGATGCCGGCAGGGGTGGAAATCTTTTATGCCATGAAAGCCAATCCGCACGCCGAATTCCTGAGCGCGGCACTGGAGAGCGGCGCACGCGGCATTGAAATTGCCAGCCTCGGCGAAGCGCAGAAAGCGGTGGCTGCCGGTTTTTCACCGGCGCAGTTAATTTATACCGGCCCCGGCAAATCGCCGGAAGAATTGAGCTGGGCGGTCGAGCACGGCATACGCACCGTACACATCGAATCCCTGAGCGAAGCCCATCGCCTGCATCAGATTGCCGCAGCGGCGGGTAAGAAACAGGATATTCTGTTGCGCATCAATGCCGATTTCGATATCCATGATGCACAAACCACATTCTCCGGCGGCTCGAAAAAGTTTGGCGTGGATGAAGAGAAACTGGACGCCATCCTGCCGCAAATCCTGGCGCTGGATGCACTGAATTTCCGTGGTCTGCATGTCTATGCCGCTTCCGGCGTGCTCTGTGTGGCCGACCTGCTAAAGAACTGTGAGCTGGTGTTCGCCATGGCGGCTCGTATTGAAGCGGACTATGCCGGTGCGGTCTGTGATACGATTGATTTCGGTGGCGGCTTCGGCGTTGATTATCTGGAAACCGGCCATGACTTTGACCCCCGGGCCTATGCCGATGGTTTATCGGCTCTGATTGCACAATATGGTTTCAGCGGCCGTACGTTTTTTCTGGAACTGGGCCGGTATCTGGCGGCTGATTCCGGCTGGTTCTGCACCGAGATTCTCGATATCAAGGAATCGCGCGGCAAGAAGCAGGTCATCTGCGCCGGCGGCATCAATCATTTCCGCCGCCCGGCTGCCCTGGCCATCAATCATCCGCTGGCGATTGTGCGCATGCACAGGCCGCCGCTGTTTGCCGCTCAGGAGCGGGTCGAGCATGAATCGGTGTATTTTGGCGGCCCGTTGTGTACGGGGGCGGACAAACTGGCCAATGATGTGGCCGTCAACGCCGCCGATATCGGTGATATCGCCGTATTCGGTCTGGCTGGCGCCTATGGATTGACCATGTCCAATATAGAATTTCTCAGTCATGCCCGACCGGCGGAAATTATTCTATAGCCCGTCCAGACCAGCATTCATGCTGGATTGCATGGGGCGGGATGATATAATGTTCCTATTGGAATTACAGGGAGTGTATCCATGAATCATTTACAGAACACCATCGAAAACGCCTGGGATACCCGCAGCGAATGGGATTTCCGCAGCACCGATGCCGAAACCCGCGATGCTATCGAACACAGCATTCAACTGCTCGATGACGGCGGCGTGCGCGTGGCGGAAAAAGACGCTGATGGCAACTGGGTCACGCAGGAGTGGCTGAAAAAAGCCGTGCTGCTCTATTTCAAGCTGCATGATAATCAGGTCATCAGTGCTGGCGACACCACATACTACGATAAAGTACCGCAAAAGTTTGCCAACTGGGGCGAGGATATGTTCCGCAAGGGCGGCATGCGCGTGGTGCCGCCGGCCACCGTGCGCAAGGGCGCTTTTATTGCACCGAAAGTGGTGCTGATGCCGTCCTATGTGAATATCGGGGCCTATGTGGATGAGGGCGCCATGGTGGATACCTGGAGTACAGTCGGTTCCTGCGCCCAGATTGGCAAGCATGTACATCTCTCCGGCGGCGTCGGCATTGGCGGCGTACTCGAACCATTGCAGGCCACCCCCACCATTATCGAGGACAACTGCTTTATCGGCGCGCGTTCCGAAATCGTGGAGGGCGTCATTGTGCGTGAGGGCGCGGTGATTTCGATGGGTGTCTATATCGGCCAGTCCACCCGCATTTTTGACCGCGAAACCGGCGAGACCTTTTACGGCGAAGTGCCTCCTTACTCTGTGGTGGTATCCGGCTCCATGCCTGGAAAATCCGGCGGCCCGAATTTATACTGCGCGGTTATCGTCAAGAAGGTGGATGAAAAAACACGCGCCAAAACCGCGATTACAGAACTATTGCGCGAGTAGTACTGTACGAACCAGTCGCGCATAGCAAAACCATAACAAAAGAGGGGAGGGCAATATGCCACTAAGCAAACTGGAAAGCAGTATAGAAATCAATCGACCGATCGAAGAAGTGATCACGTTTGTCGATGATAACAGTAACGACCCGATGTGGCAGACATCGGTGCTGGAATCGGAAAAGAAAACCGATGGCCCGGCCGCTGTCGGTACCATTTATCACATCAAAGAGAAATTCCTCGGTCGTGTGATTGAGCAGGATTGGGAAGTCACCGCCCGCAATGATGATGGCAGCGCATGGTCAGCCAAAAGCCTGTCCGGCCCGTTCCCGATGGAAGCCACCATGGCATTTGAAGCATGTGGCGATAACTGTACTCGCGTCAGCCGCAGCCTGAGCATTGATGTCGGTCGCTTCTTCAAGGCAGCATCACCGGTAGTCGGTCATATCGCCAAGCGCGAGATGGACATGGATTTCGCCAACCTCAAGGAACTGCTCGAAAGCGCAGCATAACGATGATATCAGAGGCTCCCCTGTTCGGGAGCCTCTATCACCCTGCATGAACACGCGTTAATTTTTTATCCATCCGGGCTTTATGCCTTGCCGGGCATAGTTCGGCATGTCCTTTTCACCCCGTCGTGACATCCAGAACAGGAGAAACGCATGCTAAAAACCGTATTCCTCATCGCAGGTCTGATTTCACTGGCGCCAGCAGCGCAGGCTGGCGAAATCATGGACTGGCTGGATGACCATGCCGCAGGTCTCAAAACGCTGGCGGATCATGCATCGACAGCTGCTGATTCCGCCCGCCTGTTGACGCTGGAAAATAAACAGACCGAGATGTATCCCCGGCCATCGCCGAACGGTCGCTATTTTCTTACCGTTACATGGCAAGGGAAAGATGCATGGATTTCCCGCCGCTTCAGCGAAAACGGCGACCCGGCCAACCGGGTTACCTTTGACGACAGAGCGCTCGATTCCATCCACTGGGAAAACAATGATAAAGTCTATTATCTGTCTGGTCGGGCCGGCGGGCTGGGTCTATGGGAAAAGATTTCCGATGGTGAAGGCATGCAACGTCGCATCCAGCGTCTGTCCGGCATTCTCACGCAGCCGCTGCTGCTGGCTGACGGCAGCGTTATTGCCACACGCTTAAAACCGGTTAGCCGGCAGGCTAACAGAACAAGCCGCCATAAACGGGATGCTTTCAACAACTGGACGTTCCCGGGTTTTGCCGCTGAAATTGTCCGTTTTGACCAGAGCGGCAATGCGCGCGTACTGGCTGACGGGCTCAATCCGGCGCTGTCGCCGGATGGCCGGTGGATTGTCTTTGCCATGCCGACCGGACGCAGCATCCACCTGTTTCGCATGCGTACCGACGGCTCCGAGCTCATTCAGATCACCGATGCCCGCAGCGTGGATGTCCAGCCGGCATGGAGCACGGACGGAAAATCGATTCTGTTTACATCCAATCGAGCCAACAACGACCTGCGCCACCCGAAAAAATCCGGCTGGGATATCTGGTCAATCGGCGCCGATGGACGCCATCTGGTTCAGATTACCTTCGACAAAGCGCACGACGGCGGCGCACGCATGGGCAGCAATGGCCGCATCTACTTCCATTCCGACCGCCCCGTCAGCAAGGCGTTGCGGGCCGCACATCAGGTCAAATCCGTAGCCTCGCACGGCTATCATATCTGGACAATTGACGCGCCGAAATAGCACAGGAACTGGAATCGCGAATGAACACGAATAAGACACGCTGCATGTTAAATTAGCGTTTATTGGCGTTCATTCGTGGTTCGCTTCCGGTTTTAAAGGGGCTTAATCGCCGCCGTTATTTTTTGCTGTTATCAACATATTGATCAGTGCTGCATTGGCCTCGGGCATGGGGTAATCCGCCAGGGCATTCAGACTGACCCAGGCGTATAACGTTTCTGTTTGCAGTCCGGCGGTATGCTCGCAAACACAGGTAAACAGCACAAAGTGCAGCAGGCGATCCGGATAGGTAAAGCCGGATTCGCCGATATGCCGCCAGTTGGTGGCGCTGAGCCCTGTTTCCTCTTCCAGTTCACGCATGGCGGCCTGCTGCGGCAGTTCGCCCGTTTCGACCTTACCACCGGGAAAAGACCAGAATCCGCCGCAATGCTGGTGTGGATCCCGCTGCAACAGCAGCAGCCGGCCTTTATGATCAAAGGGCGCAATCAGAGCGATGGTCTGTTGCTTCAGGTGCGATACTCTGCATTGATCGTGATATATTCATGGGTCAGGTCGCCGGTCCAGATGGTGGCTGCGGCATCGCCCATGCCGATATTCAGGGTGATTGAAAATTCCTCTTTGGCAAACACAGCCATGCCATCCTCATCACGGTAGTCCGCATGCAACTGGCCGTTCTGCATCATCATGACATCATCACAGGACAGGGAAATACGATCGGCATCAAAGGCAATACCGGCATTGCCTGCCGCAGCAATGATACGCCCCCAGTTGGCATCCGAACCGGCAAACGCGGTTTTGACCAATGGCGACACGGCAATGGTGCGGCCAACATGGCGGGCATCTTCTGCCGATGCCGCGCCTTCCACATGAATGGTGACAAATTTACTGACGCCTTCGCCATCACGCACAATCATCTGCGCCAGTTCGATACACAACGCGGTCAACGCCGTTTCAAATTCGGTCGTATCCGGCATCGGCGCATGGCCCAGCCCCAGACCGGATGCCAGCAGATAGACGGTATCGTTGGTGGAGGTGTCGCCATCGACGCTGATCGAATTAAATGACTGTTTCACAGCGCGATCTAACATTGCCTGCAGCTGTGCCTGAGTGAGCGGCGCATCGGTGGCGATAAAGCTGAGCATGGTGGCCATATTCGGGTGGATCATGCCGCTGCCCTTGGCAATGCCGGTGATGGTGAAGCCGCCCACGCGGCGCGAAGCCCATTTGGCGAATGTGTCGGTGGTGCGAATGGCATTGGCCGCGCCCTGCCAGTCGGATTCGCAGGCGGATGCATCGCGGATGCCGGCCACGATTCGCTCAATCGGAAACGGCGCGCCGATCACGCCGGTTGAGGCGGAGAGTATTTGCGCCGGCAACACATGCAATGATTCAGCCGCCGCAGTAATCATCATTTGCGCCCATGCTGCTTCGCGGATACCGGTGCCGGCATTGGCATTGCCACTGTTGGCGACGATGCCGCGAATCTCGCTGCCGTGTTCGCGCACGGCCTGCTCGCCCATATCCACGCATGCAGCGCGCAATCGGTTCTGCGTAAACATGCCTGCAGCCTGACAGTCCACATCCGCTGCAATGATGGTCAAGTCGGTGCGCTGGCCTGTCAAGGCCGGGTCTTTAACGCCACATGATACCGTGCCAATCCGGAAGCCGGGCACGCTTAAGGCGGCATCCAGATCCGGTCGATTGACTGGCATCAGCCACGCTTTCCGTGGCACTGTTTGTATTTCTTGCCCGATCCGCACGGGCAGGGGTCATTGCGGCCTACTTTCGGATGCTCGCGTTTATAGGTCTGCTGCGGCTCCTGAGGCTCATCCAGCTCACCGTGGCTGTAGCTGACCGATACAGCGTCCTGAACCGGCGCTTCGATCACAGGCGCAGGCTCTTCCACTTCCACCTGTACCCGGTGCAATGCAATCATGGTTTCTTCACGCACCTTGCCCAGCATGCTCTCGAACAGTTCGAATGATTCGCGTTTATATTCCTGAATCGGCTGTTTCTGGGCATAGCCGCGCAGACCGACACTCTGGCGCAGATGATCCATGGCCAGCAGATGCTCTTTCCAGTGATGATCGAGAATTTGCAAAATCAGGTATTTCTCGAAATTGCGCATCTCCTCGTTGCCGGTGATGCTTTCTTTCGCCGCCATGTGCGCTTTCAGCGCCTCTAAAATCTGCGCGCCCATATCATCACTGGTTTCCACATCATCGCGTTGCAGCCACGTTGCCGGATCAGCATCGATACTCAGGCGCTCTTTCAATGCATCGCGCAATTCATCCAGTTGCCATGCTTCCATATGGCCTTCCAGAAATTCATGCTCCAGCCGGCTGGCATAATCAGACTGCATATCTTCAATTACATCATGCACATCATCGGCTTCCAGCAGCTCGCGGCGCTGTGAATAAATCACATCACGCTGCTGATTCATCACATCATCATATTCGAGCAATTGCTTGCGGATATCGAAGTTGCGCCCTTCCACCTTCTTCTGTGAGTTTTCAATCGCCTTGGTCACCCACGGGTGCTCAATGGCTTCACCCTTTTCAAAGCCCATCTTGGTCAGCATGGACTGCATTTTTTCGCCGCCGAAAATACGCATCAGATCATCTTCCAGCGACAGGTAGAAACGGGTTACGCCCGGATCGCCCTGTCGGCCGGATCGGCCTCTGAGCTGATTATCAATGCGGCGGGACTCATGGCGTTCGGTGCCGATAATATGCAGGCCGCCGGCAGCAACCACTTCAATATGTTCGGCCTGACAGGCGGCCCGGATTTCTTCAGCTTTGGCTTCGCGTTCGGGGCCGGATATCTTGGCCGGCAGCTGGGCGATGAGCATGTCCGGATTGCCGCCCAGCATAATATCGGTGCCGCGACCGGCCATATTGGTGGCGATGGTAACGGCGTTTTTACGTCCGGCCTGCGCCACGATTTCCGCTTCGCGTTCGTGATGTTTAGCGTTTAATACTTCGTGTTTCACACCTCGTTTTGTCATCTGTTCGGACAGGTACTCAGACTTGTCAATGGAGGTGGTGCCGACCAGGATCGGCGCGCCCGTCTTGTGCGCCGCCTCGATATCGGCGATAATGGCATCGTATTTATCTTCGGCATCACGATAGATCAGATCCGGCAGATCCTTACGAATCATCTCCTGATTGGTGGGCACAATCACCACTTCCAGATCATAAATTTTCTGGAATTCTTCCGCTTCGGTGTCGGCTGTGCCGGTCATGCCGGCCAGCTTGTCGTACATGCGGAAATAGTTCTGGAATGTAATGGATGCCAGCGTCTGGTTTTCCGGCTGAACCGTGACCCCTTCCTTGGCTTCGAGCGCCTGATGCTGGCCGTCGGAATAACGCCGTCCCGGCATCATGCGCCCGGTGAATTCGTCGATAATAATCACTTCATCGTCGCGCACGATATAATCCACTTCACGTGTAAACAGGGTGTTGGCGCGCAGTGACTGGGTGGCGGCATGCATCAGGTTGACATTTTCAGGGTCGTACAGGCTGCCCTCGGTCAGCAGGCCGGCCTCACGGAATAACTGCTCGACATGGTCATTGCCGATTTCCGTATAGGAGACCGCCTTGTCCTTCTCATCCTTTTCATAATCTTCTTCGTTCAGCTGTTTGATCAGTTTATCAGCCTGACTATATAACTCGGTAGCCTGCTCGGCGGGGCCGGAGATAATCAACGGCGTACGCGCTTCATCGACCAGAATGGAATCGACTTCATCGACAATGGCATAGTGGTGACCGCGTTGCACCAGCTCATCGCGGGCAAAGGCCATATTGTCACGCAGGTAATCAAAGCCGAATTCATTGTTGGTGCCATAGGTGATGTCACAGACATAGGCGTCGCGACGTTCATCATTGCTGATACCATGCACAATCACACCGGTGGACAGGCCCAGGAAACCGTACAGGCGCCCCATATATTCCGCATCGCGACTGGCCAGGTAATCATTGACCGTGACCACATGCGTGCCTTTGCCGGAGAGTGCATTCAAATACACGGGCAGGGTGGCCATCAGGGTCTTGCCTTCGCCGGTTTTCATTTCCGAAATTTTACCCTGATGCAGAATCAGGCCGCCGATCAGCTGCACATCGAAATGGCGCATGCCCAGTACGCGACTGGAAGCCTCGCGCACCACGGCAAAGGCTTCAGGCAGCAAGTCATCTTCGGTTTCACCCTGTTCCAAGCGATGGCGGAATTCTTCTGTTTTGGCAGCCAGCGCCTCATCGCTGAGCGACTGCACCTCAGCTTCCAGAGCATTGATCTGATTGGCGACCGGCCACAATTCCTTGAGCAAACGATCATTGCGGCTGCCGAACAGCTTGGTAAGAACTTTTAACATGGTGATTGGGCTCCAGCGAAATTTGAAGCTGCGCAAGCTAGCATGTGCTGCGACACGCACCAAGTGAATCAGCGCAAGCGGTTTTTTTCAGGCTGCTCGTTTCGGGGTCTGGATCAGGCGGGACGCCGCGCCGGTCGCCGCGCTTTTAACATGAAACAAATAACGCGGCCTGTTATTTCATTTGCCATACACGGATCGCAATGCACCCGGCGCTGTCGATATGCTGCCTGCAACCGTTT
>CAZXAI010000056.1:0-10435 GCA_964638265.1 uncultured Zetaproteobacteria bacterium | reverse complement strand
TACTGAATATTCTTGTCCGGAATAATCAGCATTTCAACCCGGCGGTTCAACTGCATGCCGGCTTCGGTGCTATTGGAGGCGCGGGGTTGCGATTCGCCGCGACCATCGGTGACGATTCTGCGCGCATCCACGCCGCGATCTACCAGATAGTATTTGACGGCCTTGGCACGCTGTTCGGACAAACGCTGATTGTATTCAGCCGAGCCACGGCTATCGGTATGGCCGGTAATCCGGATGGAACTGCGCGGATAGCGATTCAGGATATCAGCCACTTTATCCAGCGTATTATGAAATGCAGGCGTCAGCTGAGCCGAGTTATAGGCGAACGATACTTCCGAATTCATGGTGATTTTCAGATTCTCGTTTTTCAGGCGTTCAATCTCGATTTGATTACTGCGGCGCTCATCAGCCAGTTGCCGGTTGAATTCCGCTTGCTGTTTGTCCATGTACACACCGGTGCCTGCGCCAAGCACGCCACCGGCAGCGCCGCCAATCAATGCACCTCGCAGCGCGCCGCCGGAATGGTCGCTCTGATATCCGATCACGGCGCCGGCCAGTGCGCCAAGGGCTGCGCCTGCCGCTGCATTTTGCTTGGTATGTATATTGGGGTCATTCGGGTTGCTTGCGCAAGCGCTCAGGATCAATCCTGCAGCAATGGTAGTGAACAACATGCGTTTCATAGTACTTCCTCCTGACGCGTCTGGTTTATTTCACCCGGCAGCATATCACCACCGGATGAAAAAATCATGCACGCGCGTTGTTTGTTTCTATAACCGGATACACGGCTCAGTTGATGCTCGGCAATCAACCTTAGCGGCAATCTATATGCTGTGAGCATGGTCACCAAGCGGAATTTATGCCCCATGCAATGCCCCATGCAGTGCCATAGCGCCCCGCTGGCAAACCGCGCCCTGCCAGCGCCCTTTTCCGACAGCCTGTTTTCATTCATGATTGCCACATGGATGAGACAACGGTTCGTTTCGGCGTATTTTTCTCGGTGTTGCTCATCATGGCAATCGCCGAAGCTGTTGCTCCGCGCCGGCCTTTGCGCTTTGGCCGTGCAAGGTGGCCGGCCAATCTGGGCATCATCCTCATCGATGCCCTGATGATGCGTCTGTTGCTGCCGGGTGGCGCAATCGCAGCCGCATTATGGGCCAATACTCACGCTGTTGGCCTGTTCAACTGGCTGGCATGGCCAGAGGGGCTGAGCGTCATCGCCGCCGTCATACTGCTCGACCTGGTCATTTACGGGCAACATGTGCTGTTCCATAGCATACCGGTGCTGTGGCAGATGCACATGGTGCATCATGCCGACCGCGATATTGATGTGACCACCGGGCTGCGTTTTCATCCGCTGGAAATTATACTGTCGATGCTGATCAAAATCAGCGTGGTGGTGTTGCTGGGCGCGCCGGTGCTGGCGGTGGTGATCTTTGAAATCGTACTCAATGGCATGGCCATGTTTAATCATGCCAATGTACGCTTGCCCAGACATATCGACAGCCTGCTCAGGCTGCTGCTCATTACGCCGGATGTACACCGGATTCACCATTCCATCATCAAGGCGGAAACCAACAGCAATTATGGTTTTAACCTGTCGCTCTGGGATCGTTTATTCGGCACCTACCGTGCGCAACCGGCGCGCGGCCATGCCGACATGATCATCGGCCTGGAGCACCTGCAAGCCGCCCCCACCCATCAGCTGGGCTTCATGCTGCGCTTGCCGTTTGACGGGGATATCGGCCAGTATCCGATATTCAGAAAACGCAGACGCCGACATGAGTGAGGGCAATATGGAAGAAGAACAGGTCAACCGCTGTGAATGTATCGGTAAAACCTTTGAGCAACTGAAAGCATTTGGGGATTTCGATGCAGCGCAGGCCGCCACCCGTTGCGGCGTCGAATGCGGCGGCTGCATCCCCTATATCAAACTGATGTTCGCGACCGGAGAAACCGCATTCGATATCGATGATCCGCGACTGGCTCCGTTCGAATAACAGTGGACAAGCATGGTAAACCCGGTTTTTTGATTGGCGCAGCCGCTTTTGTGGTGCTGGTGGCCGGCATGCAGGCTGCCGCCTCGTTGCTGGTGCCTTTTTTGCTGGCGGCATTTATCGCCATCCTGTGTGTGCCGCCGTTAAACTGGCTAACGGCCAGACGCGTGCCGAGCGCTGCAGCTGTACTGATTATTGCCCTGAGCATTGTGTTGATCGGATTGCTGGTCGGCGCTTTTGTCGGCTCGTCCATTGCTGATTTCTCACACAACCTGCCCGTCTATCAGGAACGCCTGAAAGCCCTGACCGGCGATACCCTGCACTGGCTGGCAGGCATGGGCATATCCATTTCATCACAATCGGTGCTGGCGGCGCTCGACCCGTCCGCCGCCATGGGCATGGCCGGCCAATTGCTGGCCGGACTCGGCAATGCAGTGGCCAATACTTTCCTGATTATACTGACCGTGATCTTCCTGCTCATTGAGGCGGCAGCCCTGCCGCACAAATGGCATGCCATGGGCAATGGCGCCCCGTCCATGCGGGATTTCGAGCTGTTTGTCAGCAACGTGGGGGCTTATTTTTCCATCAAGACATGGATCAGCCTGGTCACCGGCATGTTTATCGCTATCTGGCTGGCCGTGATCGGTGTCGATTATCCGGTGTTATGGGGGCTGGTCGCATTTCTGTTCAACTTCGTACCCAATATCGGTTCCATCATCGCCGCCGTACCGGCCATTTTACTGGCGCTGGTACAGCTCGGCGGCGGTGAAGCACTGATGGCCGGCCTCGGTTATGTGATTGCCAATGTGGTGATGGGCAATGTGATCGAACCGAAATTCATGGGCAAGGGCGTCGGCCTGTCCACGCTGGTGGTATTTCTTTCACTGGTATTCTGGGGCTGGGTGCTCGGCCCGGTCGGCATGCTGCTGTCGGTGCCGCTGACCATGATCGTAAAACTGGGGCTGGAATCGAACGAGCACCTGCACTGGCTGGCCATTCTGCTCGGCCCGGATGTGCCGAACGCGCCGGATTGAGCATGGAAATCCTGTATCGCTGCCGCAAATGCAAGACTGCATTCCGGCTCGATGAACGCGAACCCTGCCGCTGCCCCGAGTGCGGCAGCACCCTGGCCGATCTGATTCAGCGATTTTACTGATCCATGTTTTTCAATAAATCCTTGAGGGCGGCCAGCCCCTTATAGGTCGAGTTACTGTCCTCGGCCCGTTTCACCGAGCCCTGTGCATCGGCCTCCATATAACGCTGATGCTCATTATCGTGGCAGTAGATACACAATAGCTCCCAGTTGCTGCCATCGGGCGGATTATTGCTGTGATTGTGATCCTTGTGATGCACGGTGAGTTCCCTTAACTGTTTGCCGGCGAAATCGCGCCCGCAGCGACCACACACCCAGGGGAACAGTTTTAATGCCTGCTCTCTGTAACTCTCATTACCTCGTCCGCTCATGTTTTCTCCCCCTTATTCAGCACCAGCGTCACAGGCGTGATACATCCGCCAGGTTCAGAAACAGGGCGCGCAAGCGCGCCAGCAGAGCCAGACGATTACCGCGCACCGCCACATCATCGGCCATGACCATCACATCATCAAAGAACGTATCTACCGGCGCTCTGAGTTGCGCCAGCACGCTTAACGCAGGGGCAATACTGGCTTCAAAATCATCTGTCGACACGGCAGCCTGAAAATCCGTTTCGGTCTTGATAAGCGCATCATAAAGCGCGCGTTCAGCCGTTTCGTTAAACAGGGCCGTATCCACGAGATCCGGAATACTGTCGGCTTTTTTCAGGATATTGGCGATGCGTTTATTGGCCGCAGCAATCGCCTGCCCCTCGTCCGAGCTTTCAAAACCTGTCAGATGGCGGGCAATCAGGGCTTCCCGATACAATGGACGCGTTTCGGAAGAGTGAACAGCGGCATCAATAGCCGTTCTGGAGAAACCGAGGTGGGCGCTCAAGCCCAACAGGCGTTCAATAACAAAGTCGTAAACGTTTGCCTTGGTCTCAGGTGCAATCGCAATGGTGACACGCTGTTGATTCCATTGCTTGGCCGCTTCCTTAATCACTGTTTCCAGTGTCATATCAACCGGATGCTGCGTGTCGGTCAGCAGCCGAATCAGACCGATGGCAGCGCGACGCAGCCCGAACGGGTCAGCACTGGCGGTCGGAATGCGTCCCAGATGGAAATAACCCAGCAGCTTGTCGATACGCTCGCTAATACCGATAGCGCGCGCGATGCGATTGTCCGGCAACGCATCGTCGGCGCCAGCCGGCGCATAATGCGATGCAATGCCCGCCGCGACGGCTTCGTTTTCGCCATCCATGCGGGCATAGATGCCACCCATATACCCCTGCAACTCCGGAAACTCGCCGACCAGACCCGTGGTCAAATCGGATTTGCACAACAACGCCGCACGCTGGGCATCATTGGCATCGACGCCGAGTGCAGTGGCATTATCCAGTACAAAGGCGCGCATACGGCGCACCTGATCCCCGACCATGCCAAGGCCATCCTGAAACACGATGTCGGAGAGTTTTTCAACACGGGCATCGAGCGACTGCTGCGGATCGCGGTCAAAATAAAAGGCCGCGTCGGCCAGGCGCGCATTGACCACACGCTCATTGCCATGCGCCACGGCGGCCGGATTCGTTGACTCAATATTGGCCACGGTAAAAAAGACCGGACTGACCCTGCCATCGGCATCATGGGCGGAAAAACAGCGCTGATGATGTTTTAACTCAATGCGGCTGACCTCTGCGGGCAGGCGCAGGAAATCAGCATGGTATCGCGCCGCAATGGCCTGCGGCCACTCGACCAGATCGGTGACTTCTTCCAGCAGCGCGTCATCAGCCACCAGCGTCACGCCTTCATGCTGCGCGGCTGTGGCCAGTTGCTCGGCAATCAGCGCCTTACGCTCGTCACGGTCGGCTCGCACATATTGCGATGCCAGCCAGCCGAACGGATCGTTGATATCCATGCCGCCGCTGGAGCCATGCACGCGATGGCCGCGACTTTCGCTGCCGGTTTTGACATCGGCAAAGGTGAAATCAATGACGCTGTCACCCAAACGCGCCACCATCCAGCGAACCGGACGAATAAAGGCATCGCTTCGGGCCGATCCATCCTGCCATTGCATCTGTTTCGGGCTGGGCAACTTGCGCAGTATGCCGGGCATGGCTGCGGCAATAATGTCGGCCACCGGACGCCCTGCGACCGTACGCACCGCTTTCATATAGTTGCCCTTGCCATCACCCTTGTCGGCCAGTTCGAAATCGCCCAGCGTCAGGCCGGACTTTTTGGCGAAACCATGTGCAGCCCCGGTCGGTTGACCATCGGCAAAAGCCACACGCTCCGGCGGCCCCCAAATGGTTTGTTCACGATCCGCCTGCATTACCGGACACGCTGGCGCATGTAATAACAAACGGCGCGGCGACACGCCGAGACGGATGGATGCGGGCGCCACACCGGCCTCTGCCAGCAGTGTTTCCATAGCAGCTTTCAGCGCCGCGCCCATGCGCGGGGCTACGCCGGCCGGGATTTCTTCCACCCCGATTTCTATCAATAACGGTTTCTTGGTCATTTAATAAAACTCTCTTTTTTGCGACACATCGCAAAATTCTATCGCACGGATGAAAGCAACAGCCATTGCTTTCATCAGCTTGCTACCCCTGCGTATGCACGCGACACGGTGCGCGCCAGCCCTCGCACCCGGCCAATGAAACGCTGCCGTTCAGCCACCGAAATTGCGCCGCGCGCATCCAGCAGATTAAAGGCGTGGGATGCTTTCATTACTTCTTCGTAGGCGGGTAAAATCAGCTGCTTGTCCGTTAAGCGTTTGCACTCGCCTTCGGCGTGGTCGAACTGTTGATGCAGCCAGCTGCTGTCCGCCTCTTCGAAGTTGTAGGTGGAAAACTCCACTTCATTGCGATGAAAGACTTCGCCGTATTTGACCTGCTTGCCGTCTGCGCTTTCCACCCAGACCAGATCGAATACATTTTCCACCCCCTGAATATACATGGCCAAACGCTCCAGCCCGTAGGTGATTTCACCCGGCGTGCGGCTCAGTTCCACGCTGCCAACCTGCTGAAAATAGGTAAACTGGGTGATTTCCATGCCGTTGAGCCAGACCTCCCAGCCCAGCCCCCAGGCGCCGAGCGTGGGTGACTCCCAGTCATCTTCGACAAAACGGATATCATGCACTGCCGGATCGATGCCGATGGTACGCAACGAATCGAGGTAGAGTTCGAGGATATCTGCCGGCGCGGGTTTGAGAACCACCTGGAACTGGTAATAATGTTGCAGGCGGTTCGGATTCTCGCCGTAGCGCCCATCGGTCGGGCGGCGGCAGGGCTGCACATAGGCCGTGCGCCAGTCCTGATCGTCGAGCACGCGCAGGAATGTGGCCGGGTGAAACGTGCCTGCCCCCATGGATGAATCATAGGGCTGTTGCACAACACAACCGCGTTTGGCCCAAAACTGCTGTAAGGTAAGAATCAAATCCTGAAACGTTAGCACGACAACCCCTCGATAAAATAGCTGAAAAAGCAGATGGCAAACCTAACCGCGCCCGTCGCCACTTGCCAACATTGCGGCAAATTCGCACAGAAACGAAGCCTTGCATCAGCTGTACTGTTAACGCAGCGATATTGACCGAACAGGGCAACATGCCACAATGACGGCCATGAAAACAGGCGTGTTATTACTGGCTGCGGGTTCCGGCAGCCGTTTTGGCGGAGATATCCCCAAACAATATGTCGCCGTTGGCGGTCAGGCGATTATCCTGCATACGCTGACGCATCTGGCCGCCGAGCCGCGCATCAGCGTGGTGCAGCCGGTGCTGGCCGAAGACGATGATTATTTTAATCAGCTGGTAGCCGCAGCACACTACCCCTTTGAACTGTTACCCGCCGTCACCGGTGGCGCCGAGCGCTCCATCTCCATGCAGCGGGGGCTGACCGCCCTGCCACCGGATATTGAGTTGGTGGCCGTACACGATGCCGCCCGGCCATTGCCGTCACCGGCCTTGTTATCCGATGTGCTGAATCTGGCCGAACGCTTCGGCGCAGCCGTGCCGGGGCTACCGGTGCACGATACCATCAAACGGGTGGACGCGAACGACAAAGTAATCGAGACGCCGCCGCGTCAGCATCTCAGGGCCGTGCAAACGCCGCAGGTGGCGCGGCGCGACTGGTTCGAACAGGCCATCGGCCTGGAAGCGGAGCGCCTGCACCTGCACAGCGATGACGCCTCGCTGCTGGAAGCGGCCGGCTTTGATGTATATATCAGCCGGGGCGATGCGGATAACCGTAAAATCACCACGCAGGCGGATCTGGCATGGCTGAAGTCCGTGCTGCAGCATCGCGATTAACGATGCCCATATATGCCAAAACAATTGAGTTTTTTGCCGGGCCGGGTTATATTCAGCATTGATTGATCTGTTCCTGTGGGAGGTTGCTGATGAAACTGAATATTCGTGTGGGCCAGGGTTTTGATGTACACCCCTTTGTCGATAACAGGCGGCTGGTACTGGGCGGGGTAGAGATCCCCTATGAGCGCGGGCTGGGCGGCCATTCCGATGCCGATGTATTGAGCCATGCCATCTGTGATGCCCTGCTGGGCGCAGCGGGATTGCATGATATCGGCGCTCACTTTCCCGATCATGATCCGAATTATGAAAATGCCGACAGCTCGTTGTTTGTGTCGCTGTCGGTCAGCCAGCTCAAACGGATCGGCTGGGCGGTGGGCAATGTCGATTGCACCATTATTGCACAGGAACCGAAAATCGCACCCTATGTGCCGGAAATGAAAACAATACTGGCCAAACTGCTGTTCATCAGCGAAGACGACATCAATATTAAGGCCACCACCACCGAGCAGCTGGGCTTTACCGGCAGGAAGGAGGGTATTGCAGCCGAGGCGGTGGTGTTGATCTCCAGAATTCGTTAAACCGGGCGCAATCCATGCCTGAAACCGGGCGATCTGACCCGGCCCACACCATCCTGTTGCGGGCGCTGGCCGTATCTGCTTTGGCCACCGCATGCATTGCCATCCTGGCTTATGTCTATCTGAATCTGCGTATCGCAGATGAACGCGACAAAATCAGCATGAAAGAAAAACACCATGTGCAGATTCAGGCTGCTGTGCTGTCCACCGACCTGCGCTTTATCGCTCATACCCTGTCGTTCCTGCACGATCAGATTCAAGCCCACGGGCTCATCGAAACGGATGCTGATCGCATCAGCCTCGCCCATGATCTGTATTCATTTATGCGCAACAATGATCTGCTTGACCAGATTCGCTTCATCGATGCAAGCGGCATGGAGCGCTTACGCGTCGAGGCCGGGCCGGACGGGCCGATTGTAGTGCCGGATCAGGCCCTGCAGTTCAAGGGCGATGCCTATTATTTTCACAAAACGATGGCGCTGACAGCGCACGAAATCTATATCTCGCCACTGGATCTGAATGTCGAGCACGGCCAGGTGGAGCGCCCGTTCAAGCCGGTGATTCGCTTTGGCCTGAAGGTGTTGAGACCGAACGGGCACGCGGCAGGCATACTGATCATCAATCACAAAGCACAGGACATGCTGGAACGCTATCGTCAGGTGAGCACCCCCGCCAACGGGGTTTCCATGCTGCTCAATGCCGATGGATACTGGCTCGTCCACCCCGATCCGAAGCGCACATGGGGCTTTATGTTCCCGGCCCGCGCCAGCCTGAGCATGGCCAACACCGCGCCCGCCATGTGGGCGCGCATCCAGCGCAGCGAATATGGTCAGTTCGAGGCTCAGGGTTCGCTGGTCAGCTTTGCCACGGTGCATCCATTTGCGGCCTTTGCCTCCCTGCAATATCTCAGTCAGGCCGGGCAGCACAGCAAGCGTTACTGGAAAGTGGTATCGCAATTCCCGGCCAGTTCGATTGAAGCGGTGATTGCACCGGTTCGGATGCGGGTCTTGCTGGTGGCAGTGCTGGCCGGATTGCTGGTGTCTTTATTGATTGTGCTGACATTTAGAATCCGGGCTCACAAGACCGTATTGCTGCAGCAGGTGCAGGCCCTGTCCAGAGATCTGTTGCAGGCCAGAGAACTGGAACGGGCCGATATTTCCCGCACCCTGCACGATGAATTCGGCCAGATACTGACAGCCCTCCAGATTCAGGCGGAGTTGTCCGATCAGCGCTGTCAGGCGCGCGACTGCGCTGCTGCGATGGATTCCATTCGCCGGATTGAACAGTTCACCGTCCGTTTGCAGGACAGCACGCGCGCTGTCCTGAAGCTGTTGAAACCGGCCCACCTGGATGAACTGGGTTTATTCGAAGCCCTGCAGGATCTGTGTCAGGAGTGGCAGCAGCAGGCCCGATTCCAGGTTGAATTCACGCAGCAGGGTGAGGAGCCACAACTGCCCGAGCAGGTCAGCATTCACCTGTTCCGCATTGTGCAGGAAGGCCTGACCAATATTGCTCGCCATTCGGGCGCCACTCAGGTTCGCATCTGCTTCCACTGCCAGGCGCGCCACCTGGTATTCACGATTGAGGACAATGGCTGCGGCCTGGACAACGAGCAGGTGGTCGCCGGCAACGGACTAACGAGCATGCGCGAGCGTATCGAGTTAATCGGCGGCAGCATGGATATATCCACCGTGTCCGATGGCGGAACCAGGCTGGTATTCAGCATTCCGCTGGAGCAATGAAAGAAAAATCCTTAGAGAAACTTGCATCATAATATTCTAGCGTACCGACTGGCTGATAATCAATATCAAAAAAGGATTAGTACATTGCTTTCAATACTGTTGGTTGATGATCACAGCATCGTTCGAGAAGGTATCCGGCAACTGCTGGAGAGTTGTGATGCGTTTAGCGTCGTCGCTGAAGCGGCTTCCGGCGAAGAGGGTTTTCGCGAATTTTTTCGAACCAGACCGGATATCATGATTCTGGATTTGATGCTGCCGGGCGAAAGCGGGCTGGCAACACTGCGTCGTATTCATAACCGCGACCAGGCTGCGAAAATTCTGGTATTGAGCATGTATGACGATCCGGCCATGCTGGTTCGCGCGCTCGATAATGGCGCCAAAGGCTATCTCTCCAAAAGTGCGGCGCACAGTGAACTGAACGATGCCGTCCATGCCGTGGCTGCAGGTCAATCGTATATTGAACAGGGTCTGCGCAAGCGGCTCAATGAGCGTACGCTCAGCGAACAGCACCCCTCACATATCTTAACCGCTCGCGAGTTCGAAGTGTTCGCCATGCTGGTCGAGGGGATGACTGTGATACAAATCGCCGAACTGCTGCATTTAAGCGCCAAAACCGTTGGCGCGCATCATACCAGCATCATGAAGAAACTGGGGCTGAAAAACAGCGCCCAACTGGTGCGGCTAGCCATCATGTGGGGCACCATCAGGCTGTAAATCCCGCCCCGTCCATCACGGCGCCATAAA
>CAZXAI010000055.1:0-10486 GCA_964638265.1 uncultured Zetaproteobacteria bacterium | reverse complement strand
TTAACGCGCATGGAAACAGTCCATGCGCGTTAGATCAATGTCAGCATGATAGTATGATGACAGCTGTTCTGCCAATCATCAGCAAATTCAAGCCAATTGCAGTGAGTTGAAGCAAATCCAATGCCAATATCTGAGCGTGTTCAGGCCGGTTCGATCAAGCTGCTTTTTTGATCAGGTAATCGGTAACCAGGCGCACGCCCGCACCGGTGGCGCCCTTGGCTGATAATTCAGTGCCCTTCATATTCCAGGCCGTGCCGGCAATATCGAGGTGGGCCCAGGGAATATCGCCGACAAAACGGGACAGGAAGCAGGCTGCTGTAATGGTGCCGGCTTCACGGCCGCCGATATTGCGAATGTCGGCAATGTCGGACTTGATCTGATCCTGATACTCCTCATGCATGGGCAATTCCCATACCCGGTCATAGGTGAAATCGCCGGATGCCTGCAGTTGCTTCTTCAGCTGTTCGCCGGTGCCCATCAAGCCGGATGCATGCGCGCCGAGTGCAATCACGCAGGCGCCGGTCAGGGTGGCGAAATCAATGATTTCAGCCGGTTTGCGCTCCGCTGCATAGGCCAGTGCGTCAGACAGGATAATGCGACCTTCGGCATCGGTATTCTGGATTTCGATGGAGATGTCTTTTTTGTAACCGGTAATAATATCGCCCGGCTTGTATGCCGCTGCACCCAGCAGGTTTTCGGTCGATGGAATGACGCCCAGCAGATTCACCGCCAGGTTCATATCGGTCACGGCTTTGAAAATGCCCAGTACGGCAGCCGAACCGCACATATCGAATTTCATTTCTTCCATCAATGATCCCGGCTTGATGGAGATGCCGCCGGCATCAAAGGTCAGGCCCTTGCCGACCAGCGCCACCGGCGCTTCACCTGCGTTGCCGCCATTGTATTCCAGCACAATAAAGCGCGGCTCTTTGGCCGAACCCTGATTGACCGCCAGCAGCGCATGCAGGCCGGTTTCTTCGATGGCTTGTTTATCCATCACGGTGACATGAAGCTGATCGTGCGCCAGCGCAGCAGCCTGTTGGCCGAGAAATGCCGGCGTACAGACATTGCCCGGCTCATTGGCCAGATCGCGTGCAAAATTGACGCCGCCTGCAATGGCGCGGGCACGGGCCACGGCAGCCTCGGCTTCATCCAGATCACGCCGGGATGCAACCATGATGGTGGCCGAGCGCAGCCGGCGCTGGTTTTCTGCCCTGTGCTGGTATTTGTCGAAGCGGTACAGTCCCAGCCATACGCCTTCGGCCAGTGCCTGCACCTTGTCGGATAGGCTGGCGCCGCGCACATGCAATTCTGATAAAAACAGCGATATATCGCGTGCCCCGCCCCGATCCAGTTTGCGCGCCGCCTTTGCGGCCAGTACGCGCAGTTTGTGCAGGCTGAGTTTCTTCTCTTCGCCGGCGCCGATGAAACATACGCGGTGGGTAAATGTGCCTGCCACATCGTACAGGGTGCGACTGTGGCCAAAGGCACCGTCAATATCATGTTTTCTCAGGAACGCAGGCAGGGTTTTGCCGCTGGCCTGTTGCAGCGCCGCGCCGGATTCGGTCAGTTTGCGTTTGTCGAGCAGCGGCAGTACAACCGCATCATCGCGTTGTTTGTGGGCATGGCCTGCTTTGACTGTAATATCGATCATGAAACACCTCTAGGGGGATGAAATAATGCGGATGATGCCGCCTTTATGCGGAAATCTCACGCACAAAACTTATTTGCGCCAGAATGCCGGCACCAGCAAGACGAAGAAGGTATAAATTTCCAGACGTCCGAGAATCATGCCGAACATCAATACCATCTTGGCTGCGGCAGGTAATAATTCGTAATTATTCGCCGGCCCCACAGCGCCAAAGCCGGGGCCGGTATTGGACAGACAGGCCGCCGACGAGCTCAGGGAGGTAATCAGATCCACACCGCTGAGCGCCACCAGGATGGCAATAACAAAAAAACTCATCAGGTACAGCACGGCGAAGCCCCAGACCGATTGCGCCACGCCGGATGTCAGGCTGCGGTTGCCGATTTTTACCGGCATAACGGCATGGGGGTGAATCAAATGCTTCAATTCACGGCGGGCATGGCGAAAAAACAGTAATAGGCGGATCGCTTTCAGCCCGCCGGAGGTGGAGCCGGCGCATGCGCCTACCAGCATGATCAACAGTAGAATCATAATCGGGCCGGGCGGCCATGTGCCATAATCTCCGATAGCGAATCCGGTCGTAGTGGCGACGGAAACCACGCTGAACAAGACTTCATCCCAGGTGTTGGCATCGGATACGGGTACGACCAGTACTCCGATTAACAGCACCATCAGCGATAAGCCGATCAGATAGAATCTGAACTCATCATCGGCCAGGTACAGCCTGAGCGACAGACCGCGCCGCATGGCGGCGAAATGCAGGGCGAAATTCACCCCCGAGATGAACATGAAAAAGACCGCGATAATATGCAGGGTCGGGCTGCCGAAATATCCGAAGCTGGCATCGTGGGTGGAAAAGCCGCCGGTGGAGACGGTGCACATGGCATGATTCACTGCATCAAACCAGCCCATGCCGCCCCATGTATACGCCAGTGTGCATAGCGCGGTCATGCCCAGATACAGAGCCCATAATACTTTGGCCGTTTCGGACACGCGCGTGGTCAGTTTATCCTTGACCGGCCCCGGCACTTCCGCGCGTAATAGCTGCATACCGCCGGTGCCCAGAAACGGCATCACCGCCACCACCAGCACAATAATACCCACGCCGCCCAGCCATTGCAGCATGGAGCGCCAGAACAGAATCGCGTGGGGCAGGTGATCGAGCCCGGAAAGAATGGTGGAGCCGGTGGTGGTCAGGCCGGATACGGATTCAAACAGGCCATCCACAATGGAATGGCAAGTGCCCGTTGCCCAGAATGGCAACGCCCCGAACAGGGATAATAATATCCAGGCCAGCGTGACAATTAAAAAACCGTCACGATGCCCGAGATTCGATGGCAACGGCCCCGACACCAGGGCTACGATGATGCCGGTGAACATGACCAGGCCGCCGCATGCGGCAAACTGCATGGCATAGCCGGACTGGTACCAGATCGATATGCCGGCGGTAATCGTCATGCCGCTGCCGAATAGCACAGACAGCATGGCCAGTGTCCATATCACTCCCTTGATTTGCATGAGTCCGTATCCTGTTGGTCAGTATTTTGTGTGTTTTAATCGCGCCAGAATTCCGGCACTAACAATACGAAAAAGGTGTAAATTTCCAGACGCCCGAGTATCATGGCAAAGACCAGCACCGACTTGGCCATGTCGGGTAATGAGGCATAATTATCTGTCGGGCCTACGCTGCCGAAACCGGGGCCGGTATTGGTGATGCAGGCCGCAGCTGCGGTGAATGCGGTGACCATATCAACGCCGGTAAACGCCAGTAACATGGCGACGATGATATAGCAGACCATAAACAGTACGGCAAAACCCCACAATGCTTCTGTCACATTCGATGCGATACGCTGATTGCCCATTTTTACATGGATAATGCCATGCGGATGCACCAGTCGCCGGATTTCCCGGGAACCCTGGCGAAAGAGCAACATGATGCGCACGACTTTCATACCGCCGCCGGTTGAGCCGGCACAGGCGCCGACAAACATGGTCATCAACAGTAATATGGTGGCGCCGGGCGCCCACAGGCTGTAATCACTGACGGCAAAGCCGGTCGTCGTGGCGATGGACACGACATTAAATACCACATGAATGGCGCTATCCTGACCGCTGGAGAGCACGATCAGGCTGATGCATGCCAGCAGGGCGCAGATCCAGCCGATATACACTCGAAATTCATCATCCTGGAAGTAGGAGCGCAGGGAAAATCCCCTCAGGGCGGCGGAAAAGTGCAGGGTGAAATTGATACCGGCCAGAATCATGAAACATGTTGCCAGCAGTTGTAGCGATGTACTCTGATAAAATCCGAAACTGGCATCGTGGGTGGAAAATCCGCCGATTGCGACGGTGCACATGGCATGGTTGATGGCGTCAAAGGGGGTCATGCCGCCCAGCCAGTAAGCCAGCGCACACACCACAGTCATGCCCAGATACAGGGCCCATAATACCTTGGCAGTTTCGGACACGCGCGTGGTCAGTTTGTCCTTGACCGGGCCGGGCGTTTCCGCCCGGAACAGCTGCATGCCGCCAACGCCCAGCAGCGGCATCACGGCGACGGCCAGCACAATAATGCCCATGCCGCCCAGCCACTCCTGCATGGAACGCCACAGCAAAATGGAGTGCGGCAGCTGATCGAGCCCGGCAATCACGGTCGCCCCTGTGGTGGTCAAACCCGAGGCGGATTCAAACATGGCATCCACGATGGAGGGCAGGGTGCCGGTGGTCCAGAACGGCACCGCGCCGACTAAAGAGAGCATCAACCAGGCCAGCGCCACAATCAGGAAACCATCGCGGTGACTCAAGCGTTCAGGCGCGCCGCCGCCAAAGCGAATCATGCCCATGCCCAGTACCACCACGATAGCGCCGGCCTCCAGAAATTCAGCAGTATGGCCGGCATCATAATACATCGCCACCAGAGCCGGAATGCTCATGCAGCCGCCATAAAACGTCGCCAGCATGCCGATTGTCCAGATGACCCCCCTGGGGTGCATAGGCTATTGGCCTGCCTGAGTGACTGGAGCTTGTATCATCCGCATGGGGCTAAAAGAATTCCAGGCGTACTTCAAACAGTCGTTCGACAGCGGCAACCGAAGCGCTGGTCGTCACCATCAGCACATGATCATGCGGCTTCACTTCGACGGCACCGTTCGGTACGATGATGGCGTTATCGCGCAGGATGGCGCCAATTACCGTATCATCCGGTAACGATAATTTTTTCAGGGGCGTGTTCAGGATGGCGCTGGTTTCCAGCGCTTCAGCTTCGAGCACTTCCAGACTGCCATCCGCCAGCGAAGCCATGCCGTGAATCCGGCCCTTGCGCACAAAGCCGAGGATCGAGGCGACTGTGGACAGGCGCGGGGAGACGGTGACATCGAGGCCGATTTGGCGCACCACCTGGGTATAGATCGAGCGATTCACCAGCGTCACCACATGCGGTACGCCGTAGCGTTTGGCAATCAGGCTGCTGAGGATATTGGTTTCGTCATCATTGGTCATGGCCAGAAAATCAGCCATTTTGTCGATATTTTCTTCTTCCAGCAGTTTCTGATCCAGGGCATCGCCATGAATAACCACCACATCGTTGAACTGTTCGGACAGCCATTCTGCCCGCTGTTCATTGTGCTCGATCAGCTTGACCATGGCACCGGCCTTTTCCAGCTCCTTGGCGACAATAAAACCGATATGGCCGCCGCCCACCATCAATACATTTTTTCCTTTGGGCGAATGATAGCTAAAATCGAGAATATGCATGAGCGTATCGAGTTGCTGGCGTTCTACGGCGACATAAATACTGTCACCGGCCAGCAATACGGTATCGCCTGTGGGCACGCGCCAGCAGCCATTGTGTTCATGCGCCACCACGTACACAGGCAGCTCGCCCATGACATCCGGAAATTCCTTGAGCGACAAGCCGGCCAGCACGCTCTTCGGGCGTACGATAAACTCCACCAGTTGCAATGCGCCGCCGAAGAATTCGCGCGCATCCAGCGCGCTGGACACATTCAAGCGTCCCATAACCACTTTGGCGGCCTCTGATTCCGGTGAAATAATCACATCAATGGGCAGCTCATCGCGCCCGATTAAACCCTTGTGGTTGACATAATCAGGCTCGCGCACGCGCGCCAGCTTGGTCGGCACCTTGAACAGCGAATGCGCCACCTGACAGGCCAGCATATTGATCTCGTCATTGGTGGTGACGGCAATCAGCAGATCGGCATTCTTGGCGCCGGCCTGCTCCAGAATACTGGGGTGGGAAGCTTTGCCGCAGACTGTTTTGACATCCATGGCATCGGCGATGACCTGCAAACGCTCGGCATTCAGATCCACGACCGATACATTATTGCCCTCCGTGGCCAGCCGGTGGGCAATATGGTAACCCACTTCGCCCGCGCCCAAAATAACGACATTCATGATTTCTCTCCGTGTTGCTGTACCAGTCCGAATGATTTGATTTTGCGATGCAACTGGCTGCGCTCCATTCCGATTTCTGCTGCGGTACGGCTGATATTCCATGCGTGTTCATTCAGGTGCTGCAGTAGAAACGAGCGTTCAAAAGCCTCGCGCGCATCATGGAAACTGTCTGTGTCACTGCGGCATGGCGTCGCCGCATTGGCGCCCGCTGCCTGCTGTATGGCCGACTGTTGCGCGGATGACTGCTGTGTGGATGACTGACCCGGCGGCAGCATATTGGCCAGTGTCATCTGCTCGCCCGGCATCAGAATATGGCAGCGTTCAATATAGTTGCGCAATTCGCGTACATTGCCGGGCCAGGCATAGGACTTGAGCCGTGTGATGACATCCTCGTCAAAACGCACCGCTACACCACCGAGCTCTGCAGCCTGCTCCTCGGCCAGCGAGCGGATCAGCAAGGGTAAATCTTCCAGCCGGTTTCTCAGCGACGGCATACGAATCGACACCACATTGAGGCGGTAATAGAAATCCTGCCGGATATGCTCGTCCTGCAGAGCCTGATCCAGATCGCGTGCGCTGGCCGCGATCAGGCGCACATTGCAGGGGATCGAGGCCGGGTTGCCGAGTCGCTGTACGACGCGCTCCTGCAGCACATGCAGCACCTTGGCCTGCGCCGCCAGGCTCAGTTCGGTGATTTCGTCAAAAAACAATACGCCCTGATGGGCGGCTTCAAAGCGACCGCGCTGGGCATGCAGGGCGCCGGTAAAGGCGCCTTTCTCATGCCCGAACAACTCGGAATCCATTCTGGCTGCCGGTATGCTCGCGGTATTGACAGCAACAAACGGAGCATCCTTGCGCTTGGATGCAGCATGCAGCATGCGGGCGGCCACATCTTTGCCGGTGCCGTGCTCCCCGAGTATGAGGACGGGCGCATCAGACAGGGCGACGCGTTTGATCAGCGCCTTCACTTCAGTAATGGCTGCACTCTCGCCAATGAGTTCCTGCTGGTTATGGTGGGACATTTCCTGACGTTTCAGTTCCCTGTTTTCCTGTTCGAGGCGACGCTTTTGTACCGCATTGCGGGCCAGTATCATCAGGCGGTCGAAGCTGACCGGCTTTTCGACAAAATCGAAGGCGCCCTGACGGGTGGCGCGCACAGCCGTATCAATGGTGGCGTGACCGCTCATCATAATGACCGGCAGGTTGGCATCCATCAGATGAATGCGGTTCAGGGTTTCCAGCCCGTCAATGCCCGGCATCCAGATATCCAGCAGGATGCAGTCCACCGGCTGTTTGCGTAATCGGGCGATGGCTTCTTCGCCGGACGCTGCACATACCACCAGATATTCCTCATCCTCGAACAGCCCCTGCAATGAATCGCGGATAGGCTGTTCGTCATCCACAATCATGATGCGTGCAGTCATGATCCCTCCTTATGCGGCACATGCATGGGTAATGTTAGACAGAAGTGGGTCGGCCTGGATCTCGAAACCAGTGTTAATGTTCCGCCATGATCTTCGGCAATGCGTTTGGCAATGGCCAGTCCCAGACCCGAACCGTTGACCTTGGTCGAATAATAGGCTTCAAATAATTTTAATGCAGCATCTTCATCAATGCCGTCGCCTTCATCTTCGACATGCCACTCCGCCATATCATTGCTGATACGCGCATACATGCGAATGCTGCGGTTATCATGATCGCCGGTTGCCGCGATGGCATTATCCATCAGGTTAATCAGTACCTGACGGATCTGATCGGAATCGCAGGGGCATAGAGCATCGTTGCTGTCGTCGATCTCGACACTGACACGCCGATAGCTATGAAACAGTTCATACATATCCTGCAGCAGCACATTGACGGGCACTGCGCGGATTTTTGGTTGCGGCATGCGGGCCAGGGTGGAGAAATCGGTAATCAGTCGCAGCAAGCGATCCACCTGATCAATGATGGCTTTGGTGCAGACATCAAATACCTCGGTATTATCGACCTGAGCGCGGAAACGCCGTTGTAAACGCTCGGCGGACAGTTTGATCGGCGTCAGCGGATTCTTGATTTCATGCGCCAGTCGCCGCGCCACTTCCGCCCATGCCTTGTTGCGTTCGGCTTCGGCCAGATCGGAAATATCATCAATCACCAGCAGGTAACCGGAAAATCCCGTGCCGCTGGCGCTGAGCCTGGCGCCGCGCGCCAGTACATGCAGCGTCTTGCCTTCCGGCAGGGCGACATCGAATTCACGTTGCAATAATTCTGCCTGCTGATGGCGCAGTTCATCATAAAATTTGCCGATATCACGCAGATTACCATGGCTGATCTGTAAAATATCGGCGCTCGGTTTCCAGTCTCTGGGCAGGCGCAGAATATCGCGCACAGCCTGATTGAGCAGCCGCACCCGGCCATCGCCATCGACCAGCACCACGCCGGTATGCAGGTTGGCCAGCAGTGATTCCAGCACATACTGGCGCTGGCGGCTGTTATCCAGCGCGCTGGTTAAATCCTGCTGGGCCTGTTCAATGGCTGTGACATTCTGTTTCAGGCGGGTGGCCATTTGATTGAATGAGCGCCCCAGCGAACCCAGTTCATCATGTGAGGATTCGGAAATCACCACATCCAGGTCGCCCTCGGTCACCCGGCGCAGGGCATGGGCCAGATCGGCGATAGGGGCGGTTAAGCGGCGGGCAAACAGGAGCGCGACCAGCCCGGCCAGCAGCACTACGATCAGGGTGATAAACAGCATGACATGGGTAAAGGTCGTACTGATCTTTTGCCGGTTGTGCTCCAGCTGGCGATAATTGCGGTAATCGGCCTCCACCGCGCGGGCATTCTGAATGACGCCGACCGGCAGTTGCGTTTCTACCCGGAGCAGGCCAATCACCGAGGTTGTGCCAACCAGCGGCGCATAACCCACGGCCACTTCACGCCCGTCAATCGACACCAGTTCCGTCACCACGCGACCCAGGTGCATCGACATGCGTGCAGTATCGTTCAGGGGCGTGGTTTGCAGCGTACTCAATTCACCGGCCTGAACAGAGCCGATCAGGCGTTCGTTGATATCGAATAATTCGACTTTCTGCCAACCCTCGGTGCGCCTGATTTCGTTCAGGTAGGTGTTGATGGAACGATAATCCATATTGCCGCTAACGGCGGCCAGCAGCGCATTATCGCTGATGTAATCCAGCAGGTTCCGTTTGGTGTTTTGTTCAACACGTTCATAAAATCCCTGAGCCAGACTCAGGGCGCGATCCAGCAGTGTATCGACGCGCACATCGAACCAGACATCCATACCGCGCTCCACCATTTGGCTGGCTGCCATCTGAATGGCCATGGCCGGCACCATGAGCATGGCAATCATGGCAATCACCAGCTTGGCGCGCAGGCGCGAACCGGGCCGTGGTTCCGAACGTTCGCGCAGCAATCGAATGCCGTAGCGGATCAGCAACAGGGACAAGGCCAGCATCAACGCCATATTGATCCATGCCAGCAATCCACCATCTGCATCTGTTGAGGGCCACAGCAGCACGGTGACGGTCAACAGTGCCAGAGCCATGAATAATGGTATCACGCGCATGATATCGATGCGACTCACGGCAGTGAAAAGTCCTGCTGCATGGACGCTGCGGCGGCATGCCAGAAACTGGCCCACCATGCATTATCTATACCGTCGTTATGAATTTCGACACTGACCGAAATCCTGTACTGCCGCTTCGGCAGGAGCAGGCTGGTATCCAGCACCGGGAAATGCTCCAGGCCGGAGAGAAAATCAATGGCATCCTCGATACGATAAACCCGGCGGGAAATGCCGCTGGATGTATCCGTCAGCAGCCAGCTGCGTGTCAGTAAATCCGGCTTGGCATGGCGCAGGACGGTGATGTCGGCAATGCTCTCATTGAGCCAGTAGTTGCGCACTTTGCCGACATGAATATGCCATTCGGTGGCGACTGCAATACCATCCTTCATGACGCTGGCGAGTGTATGCTCGGCAACATGCATGCGTGCCGAGCAATACATGACATTCTGATCCATGCGGATTTGCAGGCTGCCGGCTTCAGCCGCATCCACGCGGGGTTGAACAGCCAGCAGGATGCCTGACAGTATCAGAATGAATGTAATCCGGTTATAAAACAAGCAAGCCATCACGCCGCAGTGTAACAGTAGATGTTGGCCAGTTCGATGACTAAAAATGCCGCCAGTCGCAGGCGCATGTCAGCGGCGGCTGCAGAATAAAGCACCCATGCTATTCACGTGCGGGGTCTGGCATTCCATTTCCGCTGTTTTGCCTGTATCGTCTCCGTATGATTGATACAGACATGCAACACGCTGAATTCCATTACGCTTATACGGTGACGGCGTCTGATCTGAACCGGTACGGCATGATGCATGGCGGCAGATTACTCACGTTATGTGATGAGGTGGGCTACGTCGCAGCCC
>CAZXAI010000054.1:0-10615 GCA_964638265.1 uncultured Zetaproteobacteria bacterium | reverse complement strand
GACTACATCGAACAGGCCTTCGGCCTCACACTGGAACTCGATCTGAACCTGACAGGTCAGTGATCTTGTGGGCGAAGCAGTATTATCGTTGGCTGCCAATACAATTGTTTCATGTTAACGCGCATGGATCTTTTCCACCCCATGCGATGAAACAATAGCATGGCGCGCAAAAGATCCATGCAGGCCGCGTTATTTGTTTCATGTTAAGGCCGACAGACGTCTAGGATTTATACAGCTTCTTCATTTTTTTGGTGATCATATTGCGTTTCAGCGGCGACAGGTAGTCGATAAACAACTTGCCCAGCAGGTGATCGAATTCGTGTTGCAGCGCCACAGCCTCAAACTCGGTAAAGTCCTGTTCGTGCTGCTTCCCGTTCATATCAAACCAGCGCAGACGCACCGCTGCCGGACGGGTGACATCGGCATAGGTTTCCGGCACCGATAAACAGCCCTCCTCCCAGGTTGCCATGTCTTCGCTTTGCCAGATCACGGACGGATTCAGCCATACTTTCAGATCGCGGCTGCCGCCCGGATTATCCGGATCATGACGCACTTCATCGCTGCGCCACAGCGTGTCGGTGACTGTAATTTGCAGGGATACGCCGATTTGCGGCGCGGCCAGCCCGACGCCGGGAGCATCGTACATGGTATCGGCCATATCGCTGATGATTTGTTTGATTTCATCGGACAGCGGAAAGCTGACCGGCTCAGCCACCATGCGCAGCCGCTCATCGGGGTGAATCAGAATTTCACGTACAGCCATGACGTTAAAATGTCCCGCTATTCCAGCCGAACATGGCGCGTTCGGGGGCGGCAAACTCGATATAGATGCGAGCCGGATCAATGCCCAGCGCATCGTTCAGCAAGGCGCACAAGCGCTCGGACAGCTCATCCGTGTGAGTGCTATCGAGGCCGAGGCTTTTTAATTCCACAAAGGCCAGCGGCGCATCGCTGCCGCCAAACAGCATCGGCCTGTTATCGCATAATTCCACCATCACATAGGATTCCGGCTTGCCGAGCATGGCGGCGGTTGCTGCGGAACAGCGGCTCAGAAAGGCGGAGGTATTGGAGGTTTTATCTTCTACGCCGACATTGGTATGAATAATCAGGGACGGCATCAGCACTGATCCTCATGCGGCGGCGTTGCCTGCTCTTTGGCAGCCTGCTCTCTGGCCTGACGCTCCAGATTACGTTTGGCCTGCGCCTCCCGCTCCAGGTTTTTGCCGATACGCATGCGTTTGGTGGCGTAATATGCAAACCACCATAGCGGCAGACCCAGCCCGATGGCGATAGCCCAGAAATAAATATCCATTAGTTTGTCTCCACAGTTGCTGTTTCCAGCCCAGTTGCTGACCGCGCACGCGATTCCGCCCGGCGGGCCATGCTGCGATTGATCAGGTTGATAGCCGCCAGAATAAAGCCCAGCGCGATAAATGCGCCTGGCGGCAGGATGAACATCAGCACATCCGGATAGGACTCGCCAAACACGGACACACCGAATAAATCGCCCTGCCCCAACAGTTCGCGCACGCCGCCGAGCAATACCAGCGCAAAGGTGAAACCGAGCCCGACCCCGATGGCATCCATAATCGAATCGGATATGGAATTCTTGCTGGCAAAGGCTTCAGCGCGACCCAGAATGGCGCAATTGACCACGATCAGCGGAATAAACAGGCCGAGAATCAGATACATCTCATGCATCCAGGCATTCATGGCCATGCCGACCACGGTGACAAAGGCGGCGATAATGGTGATATAAGCCGGGATACGCACATTTTTCGGAATCACGCCGCGCACCATCGACACCACCAGATTGGAGCCCATCAGCACCAGCAGCGTGGCTGCACCCATCCAGAAGCCGTTTTCAGCCGATGTGGTGACGCCGAGCAGCGGACACATGCCGAGCAATTGCGCGAAAATCGTATTATTGTGCCAGAAGCCATCGGCAAAGATATCTGATTTATTCACCGTGATGTCCTCCTGTGGGCGCTGTGCTGCCCTGTTGTTGCAAGCGGGCAAGGATAGCCTGTTTATGGCTGTTGAAAAACACCAGCGCGCCTTTTACCGCTTTGACCACGGCTCGTGGCGATATGGTGGCGCCGGTAAACTGATCAAAATCGCCGCCGTCTTTTTTTACTTTCCATATTGTACTGCTCAGGCTTTGATCCATAAAACTGGCCACCCAGCCATGATTTTTCACAATGCCGTCGCCCAGCCCCGGCGTCTCTTTATGCTCGGTGACGCGAATGGCATAAATGCGTTCGTCCGGCCGGACACCGACCAGAATACGGATCGAGCCGGAATAGCCATCCGGCGCAATCACTTCCCAGGCCAGCGCCACGATAGCGCCAGTCGCATCCCGGGCCGGATATATATCCAGCAATGAACCATCGCTGTCGAGTGCTATTTTATCGCGCTGCGGGTCATTGCTGTGCTGTGGCAACACCTGTTGCAGGGCTTGATGCAGCGCCGCTTTCTGGGCGGCGGCAATCGGCTCGCGGGTGACGATATCAGTCAGGCCCAGCAGCACGGCGGCAATGGCAGCCACCAGAAACAGCGCCAGGATCATGCTGATTTGATCTCTGTCCAGTTTCATGACTCGCTGCTTTCCTTGACATGGCCGTATACGCGCGGACGACAATAATGATCAATCAATGGCACGGCGCAATTCATCAGCAAGACGGAAAACATCGCGCCTTCCGGATAACCGCCGAATGAGCGAATGCTCCAGGTGATGATGCCGCAACCAATGCCGAATACAATCTGCCCGAGCGGCGTGACCGGTGAAGATACGGGGTCGGTGGCCATAAAAAAGGCGCACAGCATTAAGCCGCCGGCAAACAGGTGGAACATCGGCGTGGTGAACTGTTCGGGGGAAATGGCGCTGAACACAGCCGCCAGCAGCGCCACCGTGCCCAGATAGGAGAACGGGATATGCCAGGTGATACTGTGGCGGGCGAGCAGGAAGATGCCGCCGATCAACAGCGCCAGCGCACTGGTTTCACCGATACTGCCGGGCTCAAAGCCGAGGAAGGCATCGAGCACATTGTAATGGTATGCCGCCAGCGCTTCGGCCACCGGTATGCCGAGGGTAGCTTCGGTTTTGACATGCCCGAGCGGGCTGGCCATCGAAATCGCATCGAGTCCGTGCTGCACCACCACGGGCAGGGCGTGGAAACCACCGAAAAACAGGGTCAGCGTCTGGGATAAATCATACAGATTCAGTCCGGCAGTGGCTGCATGCATATCCACGCCCATATGTACGGACATCGGAATAATCCATGTGGTCATATTCAGCGGAAAGGAAATCAGCAGGATAACGCGGGCCGACAGGGCCGGGTTGAAGATATTGTGGCCCAGGCCGCCATAGACCTGTTTACCCAGTACAATAGCAAACACCGAACCCAGCACCGCCATCCACCACGGTGTGGCCGCCGGCAGCGTGAGCGCCAGAAACAGGCCGGTCAGGGCGGCAGAATTATCCAGCAGGGCCGATAAGGGGCGCTTCATCAGGGTTAAACAGACCGCTTCGCTCAGCAGTGCGGTGAGCATGCAGGTGAGGATCATCAGCACGGACAACCAGCCGAACAAATAGACGCTGAACAGGGTGGCGGGCAACAGCGCCAGCATGACCGTAAACATCACCATGCGAATCGAATCGCCGCCGTGGGCGTGCGGAGAACTGAGCATAATCAGCGGCATTATGGTTTCTCCCCGGGTGATGCTGCCGGTTTGGCCGCCTCTGTTTTGCCCGTGTCCGGCTTGGGGGCATGGGTGCGGCGCACGCGGGAGCGCCGCGCTGCTTTTTCCGCTTTTTCGCGTTCAATGCGGGCATCGCGTGATTCGGATCGCTGACGTGAGGCTTCGGCAAATGCCTGTTCACGCCGGGACAGGGCCACCTGACCCTTGCCGTAACGGAAATAATGCACCAGCGGGATATTCGACGGGCACACATAGGAGCAACAGCCGCATTCGATGCAATCAAACAGATTATAATCCTCGGCCTTGTCGAACTGATCGGAGCGGCAGGCATCGGCCAGCAGGTTCGGTACCAGCGAAGCCGGACACGCTTCACTGCAATGGCCACAGCGGATACAGGCCTGCTCTACCGTATGCGCCGCCGCCATGGCATCGCCGCTCAAAGCCAGCAGGCCGTTGGTGGATTTGACCACCGGAATATCCGGCCCCTTTAAGCGTTCGCCCATCATCGGGCCGCCATGCACGATTTGCAGGCCGGTGAAATCCTCCAGCCCCTGGCGTGCAAACAGGCGGCGGGCCGGCGTACCGAGGCGCACTAACAGATTGGCCGGATTGGGCAGCGCATCGCCGCTCAGCGTCACTACCCGTTCGCTCAGCGGATTCCCCAGCAGAATCGCATCATGCAAAGCCTTGGTGGTGGCAACATTCTGACATACGACGCCGATATGCATGGGTAATTTTCCGGTCGGAATTTCGCGCCCGGTCAGGGCGTAGATCAACTGTTTCTCACCGCCCTGCGGATAGCGGGTGGGTAGCGCCACGATGCGCACATCATCCATGTCATCCATACTCGCCAGCGCCTCGCGTAAGGCGTCGATGGCTTCGGGCTTATTATCCTCAATGGCAATAATACATTTCGATGCGCTGACCATATGCCGGATCATGCGCATGCCGGTGAGGATTGCGCCGGCCTGTTCAGCCATTAAACGATGATCGCTGGTCAGATACGGCTCGCATTCGATGCCGTTGAGAATCACCGTTTCAATCGGGCAGCGTTTATCGCGCACCAGCTTGATAAAGGTCGGGAATACTGCGCCGCCAAGTCCGGCCAGGCCACACATGCGGGCGCGTTCGCGCAGCATGGCCGGGTCGGTATTCTGCCAGTCTGTTATCGGCGCCAGCGTTTCATCCACCGCATCATCGCCATCGCTTTCGATAAAGATCGAGGCCATGCCCATCCCGGATGGGTGGGCAATCGGGTGTTCCTCGATTTTGACCACCCTGCCCGATGTCGGCGCATGCACCGGCACTGACACATAGCCTTCGGATTTGGCGATTTTCTGACCACGCAGCACGGTATCGCCCACCGTCACCAGCGGTGAGCAGGGCGCGCCGATATGCTGCTTCATCGGCAGGATATACATCGGTGCGAGTTCGCATACTTCAATCGGGGATGTGCCGGTCAGCTTGTGCTGATCCGGATGCACGCCGCCGGGGAAGCTGTGCGCTATCATGCCCAAACGCTGAGCCAGATTTCTAAGCATGGCCGGCATGTTTTTCTCTCCTTGCATGCGCCAACTGCGAGCGTTTGGTGTCCGGCAACGGCCAGGACCAGTGCTCCAGCAATTCCGGTTTGGTGACCATTTCTATACAATCCACCGGGCACGGTTCGACACACAATTCGCAGCCGGTGCAATGATCGGCGATGATGGTGTGGTATTGTTTGGGGGCGCCGATGATGGCATCGACAGGGCACGCCTTGATGCACAGGGTGCAACCGATACACTCATCTTCACGCACAAAGGCCAGACGCGGTGCTGCCGCTTCTTCTTCTACCGCTTTCGGCTCCACGCCCATCAGGTCGGCAATTTGCAACATGGTGCGCTCACCGCCGGGCACGCAGTGGTTCACTTCTTCTTCACCGGCCGCTATGGCGGTGGCATAAGGTTTGCAGCCCGGGTAGCCGCACTGACCGCACTGGGTTTGCGGTAACAGGGCATCGATTTTGTCCACCATCGGGTCGCCCTCGACATGGAAGGCTTTCTGGGCGATGGCCAGAATCAGGCCGGCCAGCAGCGCAAATGCGCCCAGACTGGCCAAGGCGTAGAGTAAACCGATCATGAATCAGACTTTAACCAGACCGGAAAAGCCCATAAAAGCCAGACTCATCATGCCAGCGGTAATCAGCGCCAGCGGCGAACCTTTGAACGCCGCCGGCACCGGTGCAAGCTCAATGCGCTCGCGCAGGCCGGCAAACAGGATCAGCACCAGCGCAAACCCCATGGCCGCGCCTGCCCCGTACAGGGCGGAAGTCAGGAATGTCTGCTCCTGCTGCACATTCAGAATAGCCACGCCAAGCACGGCGCAGTTGGTGGTAATCAGCGGCAGAAAAATACCCAGACCCTGATATAATACCGGACTGGTCTTGTGAATCATCATCTCGATAAACTGCACCAGTGACGCGATAATCAGAATAAAGAATATCGTTTGCAGGTAAAGCAGGTGTAAGGGAATCAGCACATACTGCTGCACCAGCCATGATGCGGTGGAGGCCAGTGTCATCACAAACATCACCGCAAACGACATACCGATGGCCGTCTCCACTTTCGAGGAGGTGCCGAGGAAGGGGCAGATACCGAGAAATTTGGTCAATACAAAATTATTCACCAGCACAGCGGACAGGAGAATCAGCGCAAATTCAGTCATAGCGGCGCAGTATAGGGCGGTGGACTACGCGCGTACACCGCAGAAAACCAGCATAAAACCACACTTTCTGCATGTTATGGCTATGCTGCCGGGCATAGGCGCTCCGATGACCGCCCGGATAGCGGTCAGCGCATGCCATCAGTTCAACAATATCATGGCCGCTTTATCCGGGCTTGCGCTTTCCGATAGAGTAGGCTATTAAGTGTATCACAGAGGAGATACCATGTTAATTTTAACGCGCAAAAAAGGCGAGTCCATTGCAATCGGCGATAATATCCAGATTCAGGTGTTGAATGTGAAAGGTGGGCAAGTGCGCATTGGCATTGACGCCCCCCGTGAAGTCAAGGTCAATCGGGAAGAGCGTCTGGAAGCTGAAGCGGCCAACATAGCATTGCCGCAGAAAGCGGACTGACTTACAGCTATCGTATTCGGGAGATATATGCTCCCGTGTTCTAATTGAAAGGTGCCGGGGCAGCGTAATATCATCGCTTGACACGATAATGATAACGATTATCATTACACCCTATGCAACGATTAACAGCCCAACGACAAGCCATACTGGATTTGATTAATGCGTCCAACAGACACTGGGATGCGGATGAAGTGGTGCGCGCACTGGCGGATGCAGGCGCATCGATCGGCATTGCAACCGTCTATCGCGGTCTGGCCGCACTGGATGCACAGGGGCTGATCGATTCGATACAGCTGGCGGATAAAAAACGCTATGAACGGGCGGACAAAGCCCATCATGATCATATGATCTGCACCGGCTGTGGCCGGATTGAAGAATTTTCGCATGAGACAATTGAAGCATTGCAGCAGGCAGCGGCTGCAAAAAAAGGGTTTAAGCTGACCGGCCATCAACTGGTGATGTTCGGTTTTTGCAGCAAATGTGCGAAGGAGTTGGCGCAATGATTTCATCAATGGTGATTGTATTCAGGGAAATGCTGGAAATGGTGCTGGTGGTTGGCGTATTGCTGGCAGCGACGCGCGGGATGCCCGGTTCGCGATTATGGATCGGATGCGGCGTGCTGGGCGGTTTGATCGGGGCCGGTTTTTTTGGCGTGTTCATGGAACAGATGGAGTCCTCGTTCGATGGCGATGGCGAGTTTATCTTCAATGCCGTGGTGCTGCTGCTGGCCTCGGTGTTGATTGCATGGACAGTATTCTGGATGAGCAGGCATGGCCGCGACATGAGCCAGCGCATGCAACAGGTTGGCGGCTCTGTAAAAGCAGGCGACTTGCCCTACACGGCGCTGGCCATAGTGGCCCTGTCCGCCGTGATGCGCGAAGGTTCGGAAGCGGTATTCTTTCTGTTCGGGGCGGCTCAGGGCATTCATGAAAGCGGCTGGAGCATGCTCACCGGCGGCATGGCAGGGGCAGTTGTTGCCCTGACGCTGGGCGCACTGCTGTATTTTGGACTGGTGCGCATTCCACTGAAACAATTATTCAGCGTGGTCGGCTGGCTGTTAATGCTGCTGGCGGCAGGCATGGCATCGCAGGCGGCCTCAAACCTGGTCATGATTGGTGTATTGCCGCCGCTGGTCGCCCCGCTGTGGGACAGTTCGGCGCTGATATCATCCACGAGCATGTTCGGCGAGTTCCTGCATGTGCTGGTGGGGTATGACGAGCAGCCCAGCGCCTTGCAGGTCATCGTATTTACCGTGTCATTAGCCAGCATGGCGGTGATCTATTATCGCATGCAGATGCCGTCGGTTCGCCCGGATACAGCCTCGGCCTGACCTGGCCGGATTTATTCAAAAGCCGTATGTGATCGCGGTGTTCCGGGATATTGCTATCCGGCGTGTTTCCAATACCTTCGAGTAATGCGACTGGCGCCGCTGTTCAGCTGGCGAATGCATGATGCCTGGCAATATCGGCGTCAATACTTGCCGAAGTCACCCATTCACCTATCGTTCCGGCCATGAATGAATCTGTCACCAACCCAATCCTGGCAGGGGCCAGTACCCCGCTGCCTTTGTTTGATGCAATAAAACCCGAGCATGTGTTGCCGGCACTGGAGCAGGCGCTGCATGCAGCGCGGCAAACAGTAGCCGGACTGACTGAACTGGCGGAACCGACATGGGATAGCCTGATGATGCCGCTGGAGGCGCTCGATGAGCGCTTATCCCGCATCTGGGGGCCGGTAACGCATTTGAATGCGGTGTGTGATTCGGAGGCGCTCAGGCCGGTCTATCAGCAGGGCGTGGCGAAGATGGCCGAATGGGGTTCGGAACTGGCTCAGAATGAAGCACTGTATGCGGCCATGAAAAAAGTGCGCGGGCGGGATGATTTTGCTGATTTAAGCCGCCAGCGCCAGCAGGTGCTGGAGCATGCGCTGCATGATTTCCGCCTGTCCGGGGCAGAGCTGGCGGGTGATGCCAAGGATCGTTTCAAGGCGATTAAAATGCGCATGTCCGAATTGACCACCTTATTTGAACAGCATGTGCTCGATGCCACGCGCAGCTTTGAATTACACCTGGCAGATGCGGCCGATTTGGCCGGCCTGCCGGAATCGGTACGCGATGCCGCCCGCCAGCGCGCTGAAGCGGATAACAAAGAGGGCTGGCTGTTTACCCTCGATGCGCCGTCCTATATTCCGTTTATGCAATATGCTGAAAGGCGCGACTTGCGTGAACGGATGTATACTGCCTTTGCTACCCGCGCATCATCGGGTGACCTGGACAATACGCCGATTATGGATGAATTGCTGGCGCTGCGCGCCGAAGCGGCAGCCCTGCTCGGTTTCGAGCACTACAGCGCCTATTCACTGGCCACCAAGATGGCCAATGACGTGGATGAAGTGACCGGTTTTATGCGGCAACTGGTTGATAAGAGCAAGCCTGCGGCGGAACAGGAGGTAGCGGCGCTCAAACGCTTTGCCGCATCCGAACTGGCCCTGCCCGAGCTGGCAGCATGGGATGTACCGTTTGCATCCGAACAGCTGCGCCTGAACACCTATGCTATATCACAGGAGGAATTGAAGCCGTGGTTTCCGGATGCCCAGGTCATCAGCGGCATGTTCGGGCTGGTGGAGCAGCTGTACGGTATTGTAATCAAGGAAAACCGCGATGTGCCAATATGGCATGAAACAGTCAGGTTTTTTGATGTATTTGACCATCAGGGGCAAAAAATCGCTTCTTTTTATCTCGACCCCTATGCCCGCCCGCACAAACGCGGCGGCGCCTGGATGGATGAGTGCATTGTGCGCTGGAGAAAAACGGACGGCTCGTTGCAACTGCCGGTGGCGTATCTGGTGTGCAATTTCGATGCGCCGGTCGGTGATAAACCGGCTCTATGGACGCACGACGAGGTCACCACCCTGTTCCATGAATTCGGGCATGGGCTGCATCATATGCTGACCCGAACTGTGGAGCTGGGCGTGTCCGGCATACGCGGCGTGCCGTGGGATGCGGTGGAGTTGCCCAGCCAGTTCATGGAGAATTTCTGCTGGGAACGCTCGGTAGTGGATATGTTCGCTCGCCACTATAAAACGGGCGAAACACTGCCCGATAATTTGTTTGATAAAATGCTGGCAGCTAAAAACTTCCATTCGGCCATGCAGATGTTGCGTCAGATAGAATTCTCCCTGTTTGATATCTTGCTGCACAGTGAATATAAGCCGGATTCGGATGAAACGGTGCAGGATGTGCTCAACAGGGTGCGTGATGAGGTGGCGGTGATAAGGCCGCCGGCCTTTAACAAATTCCAGAACAGTTTTTCGCATATCTTCGCCGGCGGCTATGCAGCCGGTTACTATTCGTACAAATGGGCCGAGGTGTTATCCGCCGATGTCTATGCCGCCTTTGAAGAAGAGGGCGTACTCAATAGCGAAACGGCGCAGCGCTTCCGCCAGCAGATTTTAAGCGTTGGCGGCAGCAGGGATATTATGGAGGCATTCATTGCATTCCGTGGCAGAAAACCGACGGTGGATGCCCTGCTGCGTCATAGCGGCTTAACAGAGGAGATACAATGAATAACGTCACCATTACTGATATCAAGATGCCGTTTATTTCCATGGTGGTATTCATGGTCAAGCTGGCTATCGCATCGATTCCGGCATTTATCATTTTATCGGTGATCGGTTCCATCGTATTTGCCCTGATGGGAGCCACGCTGGGCACGGTTAGCGGCAATATATCCACCGGGCAATTTTAGCCGCCAGCAACACAGCAGATGGATCACATTTTCTCTGCCTTCCCCCGGCGCA
>CAZXAI010000053.1:0-10646 GCA_964638265.1 uncultured Zetaproteobacteria bacterium | reverse complement strand
TGAGCTTTCACCTTGAAATGCCTTTGAAAAAAGCTTGGAACCGTGTTCATCCAATCCTGTTCGTTTTCTCACTATGTCCTCAAGTCTCCTGAAGCCAGAGAGTATTGAATGATCAGGGTTCTCCTTAAACTTCAGAGCTAAGTCTGTAAGGCGGGAATCTAATATGGCATATGGCATTACAACCGGAAACTGGTAATTAAGTTTTGGGCTGCCACCGCTAAATAGTTTGTCATTCTTCAGCTCATCCTCATAAAGAACATAGTCATACCAAGTAACAGGTCGAACAGGTCGAGCCGATTCAATTGATTTCAAATCAGATGTAGTTATTGCTGATAGATCGAGATGGTTAATAAAAGACTCTGATACTTTATATTCCTCTACTTCGACATCGTGCCTAATGAACAATTCCAAAACGACGGATAGACCCCTTGGCCCTTCTCCAGAGTAGCCAGAAGAAAAACCTGATTTCACGGCCACTAGCTCGTCACAATTCACATTTAATATAAAGCAATGAGTCGATGAATGCTCTCCTACGTTTGTAAGCAGTTTTGCTTCAGAAATTTGATCTCCATATTGAAGCATTCGAATGATCGCATCTTTACAGGAAGAAGTTATTCCAGCCAACCCTACATATTGAATTCCCGCAAGTGAATTTTTACCGATCATTTCTACCCTCTCAATTGAATCTGAATTGAGTATAGTAAAGTACCGACGATATGAAAGTATGCCATCAGTCACGCGAATAATATTCCGGCTCTAAAACTAAAAGGAAGTTTGAATCGCTTCTAATATTCATACGTCCATCTCCCACCAAATTGAGAGGGGGATTACCATAGGGTTTCTGACAAATTTATGACAACTGCAACAGGCGAATACGGGAATTACAGGGAACTTCCTGCCTAATTCGGGAAAGAAAAATCAATATCTAAACGGTTGTTTTTATTGATTAAAGTTAAAAATTCGTTGGCGCATATAGGTTTTTTGAATTTTGTCTATGAACCTATGTCAAGGTGGTGCTCTACCCCTGAGCTACGAGCCTGAAGTGGGTATCCCTTTCACAAGGGCGGCGAACATTATGCATACGATCTCACCCGGTCAAGACTGGCAACTTATCCCTGTTGTAAAATCCTTTACGGCATATGCTCTCGCTTGTTAATTATTCCGGGACTAACCAGCCGAAACGAGGCACGCCTGTTCCATTGCTCAGTTTTTCAGCAAGCCAGTTCAGCGATGCCTGCATCGCATCCAGTGCATGCCAGGGTGGATTGATCATCAGCAGGCCGGAGCCAAACATCTGCATTGCAGGAAAACAATCGCCACAATCCAGCTCCACCCTGAGAATGTTACGAATGCCGGCATGCTTCAGGGTATTAAACAGATCATGATGCCGCCCCGCTGGCAGCAACGGATACCAGATCACATACACACCGGCCCGGAAATGAGGGTAGGCGGCGGCAATGGCATGCGCGATCTTGCTATACTCATCCTTGCTCTCATAGGACGGATCGAGAAACACCAGCCCACGCTGTTCTTTCGGCGGCAACAACGCCCCCAGCGCTTCAAACGCATCTCGTTTGTGCAGGGCCAGCCTGCGCCTGCTGCGGAAACTGTTACGCAAGCCTACGAATTCCTGCGGATGCAAATCACAGGCCGCCAGCCTGTCCGAATCCCGTAACATCGATGCCAGCACAGCGGTGGAGCCGGGCAATCGTTCAAAACCGCCTGCGGTATTTTCATGTGCAATCAAATCGAACCAGCGCGCCACGCCGGCCGGAACCGATTCATGCCGCAATGACCACAGCCTGCCAATGCCGGTTTCAAATTCACGATTCTTCAATGCTTCGGGCGATGTCAGATCATAGATGCCGCGACTGGCAAAGGCATCAAATAAAAATAACGGTGAGGATTTTTTCTGCATACCGGTCACGATATCGCCCAGCATAATATGTTTTAATACATCGGCATGGTTGCCGGCATGGTAGGAATGTTGATAACTGAGCATGGCGACATACTTGAATGGATGCAGTCCCGGCGCAACGAAACGTAACATGAGCAATGAGATGACCGTCGCCATAAAACAGAAAAGGCCTGCCCGGCAGGAGGAAGCAGGCCTTCGAGCGCATGAGCGTTGAACTGGCGTTATAGCCGATAAAATACTGAACCCCATGAATATCTTTTCATGGTCGATTCATCGCCCCCTCATTCACCACCTCTATGATTCGCGTTGTCCGGAGTGGTCTCCCCTCCCCTCCCTCCTGATTCACTCCGGGCGCAGTTTCTTCCTCCTCTTGAGGAATACAAAAGAAAAGGCTCCGGACTCCCTCCCGGAGCCTTTTTATTTGGCAGTTCGCCCCATCAGCTCCGCGCTGATGCTAAAGCAGTCGAATACTGCCAGCTTCAATGGCAATGATTTTCTTTTTATAGAGTGCGCCAAGCGCTTTTTTGTACATTTTTTTACTGACGCCGAAATGCTCGAAAATCTCGTCCGGCGAGCTGTTGTCGCCAAGCGCGATAACACCGTCATTTTTCCTCAAGGCGCGCATAATCATGGCGGTAATGTCATCGGTCTTCTCACTGGCCTTGATATGCAGGCAGATATCGATGCGCCCATCCGGACGAACCTGCCTGATAAAACCGTCCAGACGCTGACCGCGCCGCAACGGGCGGGCGACCTCGCTATGATGCAGTAACCCCCAGTGGCTATTGTCGACGATTACCTGATAACCCAAATCACTTTTATTACTGACCAGCAGAGAGACCGCTTCGCCGGCCTGAAATTCATCTTCGGACTCCCGATGCAGGAAATCATCGAGCCGGGATGACGCCACAATACGATCACTCGCTTCATCCAGATAAATACGCACCACATAGGACTTTCCGATTGCCATGCGCGGCTTCTGCTCGGCAAACGGCGCCAGCAAATCCTTCGGCAACCCCCAGTTCAGAAATGCACCGAGGGCGGTAACATCAACCACCGTTAACAGCGCAAACTCGCCAACCATGGCATAGGGTTGCTCCGTAGTGGCAACCAGGCGGTCTTCAGAATCCCGATAAATAAACACGTCCAGTTCATCACCGACCAGACACGGGCTCGGCACATAGCGGCTCGGCATCAATATTTCACCCGCTGCGCCGCCATCGAGATAGACGCCGAAGTCCACATGCTTGACCACTTTCAGATGATTCATTCGTCCGGTTCTAATCATCTGCGAAGCATAGAGCCTGTCGCCAGTTTTGCACCTGATTACGGCAGTTATTGAATATATCAGCTTGGCGTCATTGACCGCAGCCCGTACGCTTGCGCCATGGTAGGCATTATCTTTGCAGTGCTGTGTTGGGCGGTCTGGCAGCTGTCGCCACATAATATATCCATGCTGGCATTTGAAAAAGAAGCCATCATACAGGGTGAATGGTGGCGTTTATGGACGGCTCACTTCACCCATTTCCACCATGCTCAACTCGTCCTGAACAGCAGCATTCTGGCTGTCATGGGCATCATTGCCGGACGTTATGCGAACACATGGCTGCTGCTATTGTGTTTTATCGCCGCGATGCCGATCATGACCGGCCTGTTGCTGGTGACCACGCCGCATTTATTGTTTTACCGTGGCGCCTTCGGCATTACGGCCATGATGTGGATGATTGCAACATGGTTCATGCTGGTGGAAAGCAAGCGCTTTTCGCTGGGTTACTGGCTGGGTCTGGTGTTCCTGTTATTATTTATTGCCAAGGCCGGCATGGAGGGCTTGATGTTACTGACGCCATCAGCACGCCACTTTTCCGGCTTGAACATTGCCTGGTTGATACAATTTTTCGGGGCGCTGGCCGGACTGGCCTTTTTTAATGGCCTGCATCAGATGCATATCACCAAGTCCGGCGCAAACCCCCAGTATCGCGGCCCCTACAAAACATTGCCGCACAGACCACGTCAATCAGGGCGGCATTGATCCTGTGTCCAGGATTGCCATTGCGCTGGTACATCACCCGGTTCTGAATCGTCACGGCGAGACCAGCGCCACCGCTATCACCTCGATTGATGTGCATGATTTCGCCCGCACATGCGCCTTTTATGATATCGCACCGGTCTATCTGGTGCATCCGGCGGCAGGCATGCAGGCGCTCATTCACGATATGACAGATTACTATCTCAATGGCCCCGGCGGCGAGAAAAATCCGGCCCGGCGCGAGGTCTTGCAGAGCATTCGCTGTGTGGATTCCGTGCAGGATATCATTGAGGAACATGATTATCAGCTCTGGTACACTTCAGCCACAGCACCTGAAGCTGATAGCATAGAACCTTCCATGCTATTGAAAATAAAGGGAAATCACCTGATTGTATTGGGTACCGGCTGGGGACTGGACAGCAAAAACATGCCGAAAGAAAATGGATGGTTGTCACCTATCGAAGGTATCGGTAAAGTGCGCCACCTTTCTGTCAGGGCTGCTTTGGCAATTTATCTGGATCGCTTAAGAACAGACTGATCAGAAACCAAGTTTCGGAGGCAAAAAACAATGCGTGCACTGGATGATATTACCAAGGATCAGCTACGTGACGATATCCCGTCATTCCGCGAGGGCGACACTGTCCGCGTCAATGTTCGGATTATCGACTTCAAAGATACCAAGAACGGCGTAGTCAAAACCGAGCGTCTGCAGGCCTATGAGGGCATTGTGATCGCCCGCCATAACAAGGGCATCTCCAGCAGCTTCACCGTGCGCAAGATTTCCAGCAATGTTGGCGTGGAACGCATCTTTCCGCTGCACTCCCCCATGCTGGAGAGCATCAAGGTGATGCGCCATGGCCGCGTTCGCCGCGCCAAGCTCTACTACCTGCGTGAACTGCGCGGCAAGGCAGCACGTATCCGCGAGCGTCGATTCTAACACGCGATTGCGCCATTCATATTCACAGGGAGGCTTCGGCCTCCCTTTTTTATGCTGCAATTGAGGCTTGGTTTCCGCTCGCCAGCCCATAGGATGCGAGCATGACCATGCCATCCGTTCCCTCCCGAATCCTTACCCTGAAGGGCGCTGATGCGCTGCCGCAGTTTCGCCGTGACAAACTGGCCCAAGCCATGCGGCAGCAGGCCATGGCACCGACGCACATCAGCGCGCATTATATTCACATGGCCGCAGTGTCCGCATCATGGTCACAGCCGGATACGGAGCAACTGGCTCGCTTATTGAACCATGAACCCGAACTGTTCACCGGGCATGCTGCCGACAATCTGTTTCTGGTCGTGCCCCGCATTGGCACGATCAGCCCGTGGTCATCCAAGGCCAGCGATATCGCCGCATTATGCGGCTTAACAGGCCTGATTCGGATTGAGCGCGGCATCGCCTGGCACATTTCCGGACTGAGCCATGCCCAGCACGCCACGGCAACCACGCTGCTGCATGACCGCATGACGGAAACCGTACTGTCCGATGCCAGCGAACTGGCGCGTTTGTTTGATCATCATGAACCTGCGCCGCTGGTCACGGTTGATGTACTCTCCGGCGGTCGCGATGCACTGGTGCACGCCAATCGGGATATGGGGCTGGCGCTGGCTGACGATGAAATTGATTACCTGCTGGAGAACTTTACGGCTCTGGCACGCAACCCGTCCGATGCCGAACTGATGATGTTCGCCCAGGCCAATTCCGAACATTGCCGCCACAAGATTTTTAATGCCGACTGGGTGATTGACGGCGAAAAGCAGACGCGTTCATTGTTTTCGATGATTCGCAATACGCATGAATTGAATCCGGGCGGCACACTGGTCGCGTACAGCGATAACTCGTCCGTCATTGAAGGGGGGCGGGCGCAACGCTTTTATGCCGGCGCCGATGGTCATTACCAGGCTCATGATGATGATATGCATATCCTGATGAAAGTGGAAACGCACAACCACCCCACCGCCATCTCCCCCTTCCCCGGCGCGGCCACCGGTTCCGGCGGTGAAATACGCGATGAAGGTGCGACCGGCACCGGCTCCAAACCCAAAGCCGGTTTATGCGGTTTTTCGGTATCCAATCTGCGCATACCGGGTTTTGAGCAGCCGTGGGAACACGATTACGGCAAACCGGATCGCATCGTATCGGCGCTGGATATTATGCTCGAAGGCCCGATTGGCGCGGCCGCCTTTAACAACGAATTCGGCCGCCCGAATCTGGCCGGTTATTTCCGCACCTATGAGCAGGATGTTGCTGCGGACGGGAATCCAACCGAACTGCGCGGCTATCACAAGCCGATCATGATTGCCGGCGGCGTCGGCAATATCGATGCCCGCCATGTGCATAAACAGGCAGTGCCGGCAGGCAGTTTAATCATCCAGCTCGGCGGCCCGGCCATGCTGATCGGCCTCGGCGGCGGTGCGGCATCGAGCATGGATACCGGCGCCAATGCGGCATCGCTGGATTTCGATTCGGTGCAGCGCGGTAATCCGGAAATGGAGCGCCGCTGCCAGGAAGTGTTGGATCGCTGCTGGCAGATGGGCGATGCCAACCCGATTCTGTTTATCCACGATATCGGTGCGGGCGGTTTGTCCAACGCGGTACCGGAACTGATTGACGATGCCGGACGCGGCGGCTGGGTGGATTTGCGCGCCGTACATAATATGGAGCCGGGCATGAGCCCGATGCAAATCTGGTGCAACGAATCGCAAGAGCGTTATATGCTGGCCATTGCGCCGCAATCGCGCGCCCTGTTCACCGATATTTGTGAACGCGAACGCTGTTTGTTCGCCGTGTTGGGAGAGGCGACCGAGAACCGCGACCTGATCGTCAATGATCCACAGTTCGCTAACCAGCCGGTCAATCTGTCGCTGAATATGCTGCTTGGAAAACCGCCGAAAATGATCCGCGACGTAAAGCATGCACCGGCGCATGGCGTAGCGCTGAATCTGACCGCGATTGATCTGACAGATGCCATTGAGCGGATCATGCAACTGCCCGCCGTGGCTGGTAAGGAATTCCTCATTACCATTGGCGACCGCTCGGTCACCGGTCTGGTGGCGCGCGATCAGATGGTCGGACGCTGGCAGGTGCCGGTGGCCGATGTGGCTGTCACGGCCAGCGATTACAGCGGCTTCACCGGCGAAGCCATGGCCATGGGCGAACGCACCCCGATTGCCGTGCTCGATGCAGCAGCTTCCGGACGCATGGCGGTGGGTGAAGCGCTGACCAATATCGCTGCTGCGTCGATTGCAACAATCGGCGATGTCAAACTCTCGGCCAACTGGATGGCAGCCTGCGGCCATGATGGCGAAGATGCGCGGTTATATGACACGGTCAAAGCCGTCGGCATGGAATTATGCCCGGCCCTCGGCATCTCGATTCCGGTCGGCAAGGATTCGCTGTCGATGAAATCGGTGTGGAATCAGAATGGTCAGCAGCGGGAAATGATTTCCCCCCTGTCCCTGATCGTGTCCGCATTTGCGCCAGCGATGGACATCCGCAACACGCTGACACCGGTATTAACACTCGATCAAGGCGATAGCGAGTTGATTCTGATTGATCTGGGTGAGGGCAAAAACCGCCTTGGCGGCTCTGCACTGGCGCAGGTTTATAACGCAACTGCTGCAATGCCGCCCGATGTCGATAATGCCGCATTGCTCAAATCGTTCTTTGCCACCATCCAGCAATTGAATCGTGAAGGCCTGCTGCTGGCCTATCACGACCGTTCCGATGGCGGCCTGTTCGCCACGCTGGCCGAAATGGCCTTTGCCGCCCGTTGCGGTTTAAACATCAGGCTCCACCCTGCTGACGATATACTGCCGACCCTGTTCAGCGAAGAGCTCGGCGCCGTGATTCAAGTGCGCAGCAGCGATCATGATGCTGTATTCGCCACCCTGACCGGCGCGGGTCTGGCGCATGCTGCCCATTGCATTGCTCAACCCACAACCAATCGCCGAGTCATTATTTCAAACGGGGCCTCCCCTCTGTTTGACATGCATGTACAGGATTTGCAGCAGCAATGGTCTAACACCAGTTTCCGCATGCAGTCACTGCGCGATAACCCGGACTGCGCCCGTGAATCTTTCGATAACCTGGCCAGACGCAGCGATCCCGGCCTGTTCGCTGAACTGTCATTCGATCCGAATGAGGATATCACCGCGCCATTTGTAAACCGTTCACGTCCGCGCATGGCCGTGTTGCGCGAACAGGGCGTCAACGGTCAGGTTGAAATGGCGGCAGCATTCGACCGGGCCGGCTTTGATTGCAGCGATGTACATATGTCCGATATTATCGAAGGGCGCATCTCCCTGGCCGATTTCCAGGGGCTTGTCGCCTGCGGCGGCTTCTCCTTCGGTGATGTGCTGGGAGCCGGTCGCGGCTGGGCAAGCTCCATTATGTTCAACACCCGCGCCCGCGATCAGTTCGACGCGTTTTTTCACCGTGATGACAGCTTTGCCCTCGGCGTATGCAATGGCTGCCAGATGATGTCCGCGCTGAAATCCATGATTCCGGGCGCTGCACACTGGCCGAGTTTCGAGCGCAATCGCTCCGAACAGTTTGAAGCGCGCTTATTGCAGGTGGAAGTGCTCGATTCGCCATCCATCTTCCTGTCCGGCATGGCCGGCTCCAGACTGCCGCTGGTAGTCGCCCACGGCGAAGGGCGTGCTGAATTCGCCACCCCGGAACAACAGGCCGGAGCCATTGCCGCCCTGCGCTATCTCGGCCCGGACGGACGACCGGCAGCAACCTATCCGCACAACCCGAACGGCTCGCCGGACGGCTTAACCGGCTTCACCACAAAAGACGGGCGATTCAGCATTATGATGCCGCACCCCGAACGCCTGTTCCGCACGGCTCAATATTCCTGGCACCCGGAACAATGGGGGGAGGATGGCCCGTGGCTGCGCATGTTCCGCAATGCCCGGGTGTTTATCGGCTGAGCCAAACCGGCAGGGGATCCCCCTGCCGGTCAGTTTCAATCCGGCTTAGTCATGGACGCTTCGCGAACTATCGCCCAGCCGCCGCCGGCATGTTTCAGCCTTAATACCTTGAGGTCATCTGTCTGATAGGCATCGGCGCGAAAGTGCTGTAGAAATTCAACCCGAACCTGACCATCGGGCAGTGCAGCCACCTGGATATTATCCAGTGTCACCGCAATAGCGCTGCGTTTACCTATCACCCAGCGTTTATACGCCTGCCACGCAGCCATGGATGCAAAGCGATCCGTCACATCGAAATCATCCGCATAGGCAGCGAAATACGCATCCAGGTCACGATTACTCCAGGCCGCACGCCATGCCTCAACGGCTTGCAGGACAGCATCACGCACTGCCGGAGATAGCGGTTGATCCGCTTCAGGCATGGCAATATCCCCAGCCGCGTCGCTCACCACTGGCGGGGACGCGTTGGCGACCGGTGGCCTGCTATCCGCAGCTGCACGCACGTCAGAGGCTCGTTTCTCAATAACCGGCTGACTGTGCTGATTACTGCCCTTGATGCCAGCAGCTGCTTTTTTTGCAACCCGAACGCTATGCCGTACGGCCTTGGCCGGTTTGGCTTTTTCCTGATTCAGTTGATGCATAAACGCCTGCAGACGTGCATCCACGCTGGCCAGTGCATCGGTCATGGCAGTGGATTCAGCCGGCAAACGCACTTCACTGCGACTGCCTCCGGCCCGAATCACCGCCTGGATAGTACGCTCCCGGGTTGCTTTGCTGCGCAGCTGTTTGATAATATCAGTAGATGGCTGCGCAGCCAATACATTCAATGCCTGTGCGGGCTGCCCGGCCTTCAGCAACACGGCAGCTATTAATACCGCCTGATCCTGTTTCGATAAATGTTTACTCATCCTGAGCCGCTTGTGCTCCAGCACATCCAGCAAATACGCCCAGCGCCTGGCCGGTGTCATCTGTTCGAGAAATGTTTGGGAAATATCCTGCACTTCAGAATGGGCTGGCGAAACAGAATCCCTGTTCCTGGCTTCCAATTGCATAGCCTGTCCGACAGCCTCTTTCTTCACCGCAGCCAGGTTCCGTACGAACGTATTCAGGCGCGCATCCGCCTCAGCCAGCGCCTTAATCAGCCCCGCAGACGGGGCAGGCAATTTCACTTCACTGCGCGTGCCACCGGCCCGGCGCACCACTTCAACCAGGTGTTCGCGCGCAGCCTGAACCTTGAGCTGTTTGATCAACGGGTTTTCCGGCTGTGCTTCCAGTATGCGCATCGCCTGATCCGGCCTGTGCGCCTTGAGCAGCATCGTCACTTCCAATATGGCTCGATCCTGTTTCGATAAATGGCTTACCGCCGCCCTGTCATGATGCAATGCTTCGAGCATACGATCCCATTTGCCGTCCGCAGCCAGCAAGGATATCGGCCATACAAACAATACCGTCAGGGCAAGCAGGCTTGCCCTGTACACTTTCTGAATCTTCATTTCTTTAACTCCGCCCCTTGAAATATTAAGAATATGCTGAACAACTCATATCATCGCGAATCAGTCAATATCGCCCTGATGCAGATGTGGCGCGATCATTATAGCACACGGTAGCGTTTCAGTGACCCCAGACACAATACTGCCATTTGAAGGGCTGCATCATCTCATCATTGGATATGATGACTGCCTAATCGGCCATAAGGTGGTGGAGCGGGGTATGAGCCGGAGACCATGGCGCTGTTCACGCTGCTGATCACAGTTCCCGGGCAGAAAAAAA
>CAZXAI010000052.1:0-10672 GCA_964638265.1 uncultured Zetaproteobacteria bacterium | reverse complement strand
GGCGCATGATCAGCCATGGGTGATTTTGGGATTCATATACGGGACGAAACGATTTCTTCCTTGTGCTTTAGCCTGATATAGACATTGGTCGGCCTGACGGATAAGCATATCCTCATGCTGCTTCTGTTGAGGCATAACCGTTGTCCCCCCCCACACTTATGGTAACAACATCAGCAAGCGGGGAAAAGGCATGCGGGAGTTTTAAACTGCGTATCAATTGCACCATCTCTTCACCCATATGACACATCCCATGATGTTCCACATCGGGAAGAATTACTGCCATCTCTTCTCCACCATAGAGGAATACCATATCAGACGCCCGATGAATGGATTCATCCAGCGCGTGGGCGATTTTTTTCAGGCAAATGTCACCTTCCAGGTGCCCATAGTTGTCGTTGTAAAGCTTGAAATAATCGACATCAATAAATAACAGTGAAATCGGCGATTGCGCACGCCTACACAGTAACCATTCCTGTTTCAGATATTCGCTAAAATAACGTTTGTTGGCTATACCTGTCAGCCCATCAATCCGGGTCAAGCGCTCCAGTTTTTCATTGGCTTTTGCCAGTTTCTGAGTCGCATCCAGCGCTCTGCGGCGGACATCCGCCATACGCAGCATGGCTCTGATCTTGGCTTTCAGCACCATTTCACTGATGGGCTTGGACAGATAGTCATCGCCGCCGGCTTCAATGCCCATCACGATATCTTTATCTTCGATGCTGCTGCTTAAAAAAATGATAGGCACCCATTCCGCCCATTCCTCGCCAAGATCACGAATCTTGCGCGCAACCTCATAACCATCCATGCCGGGCATGTTGACATCCATCAGGATGAGCGCAGGCCACTCCTGCGGGAAGAGTGCCAGCGCCTCTTCGCCATTCATAGCTGCAACAGATTTATAACCCATCGACTCAAGATAAGTACCCAATATGGCCTGATAGGTTCGGGAGTCATCAACAACAAGGATTTTCATGTATTCACCCCAAAAAAAATGCTACCTTATTTTATCGTTGAGGCAACGTTTATTTGGCGTGGGCGAAGCGGTCAGGGCGCCTTACGGCGCCGGTTTCATGCGGATGCCGAACATCAGCCTTGCTACATCGCGGAAGTGTTTGGCGTAGTGGATGGTTAAACCGTCGCACACGCTGGCCGGCAATTCTTCCACATCCACTTCATTGGCCGCAGGCAGGATCACTTCGGTGATGCCGAGGCGTTTGGCCGCCAGCAGTTTTTCGCGTTCGCCGCCAATCGGCAGCACATCGCCGGTTAAGGTCAGCTCCCCGGTCATGGCAATGCGGGCGGGCGCTTTGGCAAGCGCCAGCGATAACAGCGCCGTGGCCATGGCGCATCCGGCCGACGGGCCGTCTTTGGGCACGGCGCCTTCCGGCACATGGATATGCACAAAGGCCTTGTCGAAAAAATCGGCATCAGCGCCGAAACGGGCCAGATTGGCAGTGATATAGGAATAAGCGATTTCCGAAGATTCCTGCATCACCTTGCCCAGCTGCCCGGTGATTTTCATGCCGCGCCGATCGCGATGCACGACGGTGGCTTCCAGCGTCAGGGTGGTGCCGCCCATGGCTGTCCAGGCCAGCCCGGTCGCCAGACCGATGCCCTGATTGATAGCCTGCTCGCGGAAGCGCGGCTTGCCGATATAGCCGGCCAGGTCGGCAACGCCGATACGCAGCGGTGTTGTCGGCGCGCCTTCCGCCGTAGCCCCGGTCGTGCTTTCAGCCAGTTTGCGCGCCACCTTGCGCAGGATTTTTTTCATCAACCGCTCCAGCCGACGCACGCCCGGTTCGCGGGCATAGTCCTCAACCAGATGCTGGATCACCGCTTTGGTCAGCGTCACATCGCTGCGCGTCAAGCCATGTTCCTTGAGCTGATTCGGCCACAGGTGTTTGCGACCAATTTCTACCTTTTCACTGAACATATAGCCGGGCAGGCGGATAATCTCGGCCCGATCCAGCAGTGGTCGCGGCACCGTATCGAGCTGGTTGGCCGTCAGCAGGAATAACACCTGCGACAAATCGAAGCGCACATCCAGATAATGATCCATAAAATCAGCGTTCTGTTCCGGATCCAGCACTTCCAACAGAGCCGAGGCCGGATCCCCCCGGAAATCGGAGCCGATTTTATCCACTTCATCAATCATCACGACCGGGTTGGCCACCCCGACGCGCTTGAGCGCCTGCACGATTTTACCCGGCATGGCACCGATATAGGTGCGCCGGTGCCCCTTGATCTCCGCTTCATCGCGCATACCGCCCACCGAAAATCGGTAAAACGGGCGATTGACCGCTTCGGCAATCGCCTTGCCCAGCGAGGTCTTGCCGACGCCCGGCGGGCCGACAAACAGGATGATGGAGCCGCCCACCGCTTTTTTGCGTGCGCCGACCGCGATAAATTCCAGAATACGGTCTTTGACATCGTCCAGTCCGGCATGATGTTTGTTCAGGGCGCGGGCGGCGCTGTTTAAATTATAGCGTTCCCGGCAGGTCTTGCCCCATGGCAAACAGGTCAGCCAGTCCAGATAATTGCGCGTGATGCTGTATTCCGGCGATGCCGTATCGAGCATGGACAGCTTGTTTAATTCTTCATCGAAGGCTGCTTGCGCCTCTTCGCTGAATTTCAGCTTTTTGGCTTTTTTGCGGAAGCCCTCAATCTCCTTCTCCTGCGGATCTTCATTCATACCCAGTTCCCGCTGAATTTCGTGCAGCTGCTCATGCAGGAAAAACTTGCGCTGCTGTTCGGAAATGCGCTCGTCGATATTCTCGCGGATCTTTGTCTGCACCTTGCTGACATTGAGTTCCCGGTTGAGCAGTGATACCACTTTTTTGAGCCGGTCGAAAATCGGATGCGTTTCGAGAATATCCTGTAAATCCTCGCGGCTGGCCGTCGTGAGGCTGGCGGCGAAATCGGCCAGCCGGTTGGGTTCATTGATATTGAAGCGGGACGCGAACATGCGCAGTTCTTCTTCATAGAGCGGGTTGTGTTTGAGCAGCTCCTTGATCGTGTTGACCACCGCCACGGTGTAGGCGCGCAGGGTAATATTATCTTCGTATGTAGTTTCCGGCCGGTAATGAGCCAGCACGCGAATCGGGTTTTCGCTGGTCAGAAAACCTTCAATCTGGAAGCGCCTCAGGCACTCCACCACCAGGTGCAGGCCATGGCCTTCGATTTCAACGGCCTTGGCAATGCGCGCCACCACCCCGACTTCATACAGGTTCTCCGACGCATACGGTTGATCCTCATCGCGCACCAGCACCAGCCCGACATGCTGTTCATGGCTGGCAGCCAGATTGCGCACGACTTCGCCCATCTCATCGCCTTCATACACCAGCGGCACCACCAGGCCGGGAAACAATGGCCGGTTGGACAAGGGCAACAGGGTCAGCTGTTCCGGCAATACCTCATCGGAGCGTACCAGTTGCGCATCCTTGCCGGCTGTCTCGGCGCTGTTTTCATCCAGGATTTCGGGGTCGTGTATCGTATCTGCACTCATGAGTTCTTTTTAAGGCATCTTTCACTCGATTTCAAGGCTTGAATTTACATACTGGCCTCCCCATATTTGCTTCACTACGGTCACAGGAGTTCTTCATGCGCAGTTTCAAGGGCATCTTCATGCTTATTATCACCAACCTGCTGGTGTTTCTGACGCTGGCAATTTCCGGCAATATCATCATCAATATTATTCTGCCCGCCTTCGGTATCGATGTGCGCGGCTCGTTCGCGACATCCCAGTTCGCCTGGGCCATGGTGTTCGGCTTCGGCGGCGCCTTCATTTCCTTATGGATGTCCAAGCCGATGGCCAAGCGCATGTACAAAATGCAGCAGGTCATCAATCCGACAACAGCCAAGGAAAAACTGGTTTACAACACCGTGCGGGAGTTGTCCCAGCGCGCCGGCATCAACATGCCGGAAGTGTGGGTGTACTGGGATGATGCGCCCAACGCCTTTGCCACCGGGCCGACCCGCAATAAATCCATGGTCGCCGTATCTTCCGGGCTGGCCATGGCGCTGTCCGACGAGGAACTGAAATCGGTGCTGGCGCATGAAATGGGCCATGTATCCAATGGCGATATGGTTGCTACGACGCTGTTGCAGGGTCTGATGAACACCTTTGTCTATTTCCTGGCCAGCATGATTGCCCGGCTGGTGGCCAGCGCCGGTTCGCGTGACGGTGAAATGAATTACATGCTGTATTTTGTCGTGGATATGGTGCTGCAAATCCTGTTCTCGATTCTGGCCATGATTGTGGTGATGTGGCACTCACGGCGTCGCGAATTCAAGGCTGACGCATACGCCGCCCATGCCTACGGTGCAGAAAACATGATTCGCGCCTTGCAGAAGATCGAGTATCTGGCGCATCAGGCCGCGCCGCTGGAGGAAGAAGAGCAATCCGTACTGGCACCGAAAGATGCGCTGGCGACCATGAAAATACATGGCAAATCCAGCGGCCTGATGCATCTGTTCGCATCCCACCCCAGCACAGAAGCGCGCATTGCGGCACTCAGAGCGTTGCCCAGGCAGTAAGGCGTTCGTCCCTTATCCGTTCCGGCGATGCCGGGTTCGACGTCAGGTGTCAGGCAGCGTCCCTCACGCTGGACGTGTCACAGGCGCATTGAAACCCTTGACTCCTGACGCCTCACGCTTAACTCTAGCAGCATGAAACATCAAACAGCGGCCATGCTGGTCATCGGCAATGAGGTGCTTTCGGGGCGTACGCGCGAAGCCAATGCCTGGCTGGCTGCCGGGAAGCTGTTTGAGCGCGGTTGCAAATTGTCCGAGATTGCCGTGATCCCCGATGTGGACGAGGCCATTGTCTCCACCCTGAATCGTTTGAGAACGGCGTGTGATGCGGTCATTACATCCGGCGGCATCGGCCCCACGCATGACGATATCACCATGCAATCGGTAGCGCGGGCTTTCAACGTCGATCTGATTGAACACCGGCTTATTGTGCAGGCCATGCAGGAGTATTATGGCGCCGAAGGCTTGAATGATGGGCGCAGGCGCATGACCCGTGTGCCGGCTACGGCCTCACTGATTCGCTGCGAGAAAACCATCGCACCGGGGGCGCGCATCGACAATGTTTATGTGCTGGCCGGCGTACCGGATATTTTTGCGTCGCAACTGGATTCGATTCTGGATGATTTTGGTACGGTGCCCTATCAGCGCCGGGAAATTGACGTGAGCCTGCCGGAAAGCCTGTTTGCGGCCGGGCTGGCTGCTATTCAGGCGCAATACGATGATGTCGAAATCGGTTCCTATCCGGGTCGCTGCGGGCCCGACCCGTGTGGCAAAATATGCATCTCCAGTCAAAACCCGGATCGGCTGCAACAGGCCAGCGATGATATTGTATTGATGCTCACCGGTTTTCAATGATAATGTTACCCCTATACGTTCAGGAGGCGCCATGTTCACCATAACCCGTTTCACCATGCTGTTGTTACTCACCTGCTGCATAAGCATGCTCACTATTGAGCCGGCTCAGGCTGCCAGCAAAACAGAAATCAATGCCAAGGTGAAAGCCACCCTGAGTACATTTTACGGGCAGGTAAAATCGGGCCGTGAACTGGCCAGGAAGGCGGCCGCTATTCTGGTGTTTCCTGAGGTATTCAAGGCCGGCTTTGGCATCGGCGGTGAATATGGCGAAGGCGCCATGCTGGAGCACGGCAAAACCACCGGCTATTATAATACGGCGGCAGCCTCCATCGGCTTTCAGGTGGGCGCCCAGATGAAGTCGCAGATTATCATGTTTATGACCCGCGATGCGCTCCGGCGGTTCAAATCCAGTGATGGCTGGAAAGCCGGCGTGGATGGCAGCGTGGCGCTGATTACGGTCGGCGTCGGCGGCGAGATTGATTCAAATACCGTGAAAGACCCGATCATCGGATTTATCTTTTCCAACAAAGGGCTGATGTATAATCTGACATTTGAAGGTTCGAAAATCACCAGAATCAATAAATAACAGGGTCTGCCCGCCTACATTCGGCGCATCAGCAGCAGGCATGCCCCACCGCCGCTGCCGGGTTGAGGTATGACCGCCAGCACCCGATGCGCCAGCGGCCCCTGTCTGAGCCAGTGGTAAACGGCCTCTTTCAGGATCGCCCGCCCCTGTGAATGCAGACCGCGACCATGGATGATGCAGAACACACGCACGCCCTCGCAGAGCGCCTGCTCGCAAGCCTCATCCAGCATGGCCAATGCCTCATTGCGGGTCATGCCGTGCAAATCAAAGCTGCGCCCTACCGGCGGGCGACCGGCGGCCAGACGTTTGAGCCGCTCCCGGGACACGCCGTCGGCCACAAACACCCACGGGTCGCCGGTGGGTTGAATGGATAATGCGCGTGCAGCATGCGCCAGCGGGCGGTCCTGCGCGCGCCGGGGTGGTATGTGCGCTGCTGGCCGGGCCGGTTTCGGCTTGTTGGATAGCACTTTGTCCGCCGGCGCCAATGGCTGCACCTTGCCCATCGCCTCGGCAAACAGATCCTGCCCGTCCAGCTCGTCCATTATTCCGGTCGTTCAGGTCGCGACATTAATCGCATCAGTCCATCCTGAATATTCAGTTCTCCGGTCAACACCCGGTGGATGCTCTGCATCAGTGGCAACTCCAGCGCCAGCCGACCGGCCAGCTGATCCACGGCCTGTGCCGTGCGTATGCCTTCTACTACCTGACCGATCTCTGCCTGCGCCTGTTTGATATCAGCGCCTCGGGCCAGGGCCATGCCAAATCTGCGATTGCGCGATAATGCGCCGGTACAGGTGAGTACCAGATCGCCGAGGCCGGATAAACCCATCAGCGTTTCCTGCCGACCGCCGCAAGCAACGGTCAGGCGTGCCATTTCAGACAGACCGCGTGTGACAGCAGCCGCGACCGAATTGTGACCAAAGCCCAGCCCGTCAGCCATGCCGGCAGCAATGGCAATCACATTTTTAAGCGCCCCGCCCATGGCCACGCCAATCACATCGTCACTCAGGTAAATACGGAAATTGGTGTCATCGAAAAAAGCCGCCGCCACACAGGCCCGCTCGATCGTTGCCGCCGCCATGGTAATCGCGGTGGGCTGATTCATGGCCACTTCATGGGCAAACGAGGGGCCGGACAAGATGGCGATGCGTGAATCTGCGATATACTGCGCCAGCATCTCATCGCTGCGCTGCAGCGACTGCGGGTGCAAGCCCTTACATGCGGCAATCACCGGATAATCACCGTTGGACAGCAGCGGCAGGTAATCATCCACGGCAACGCATGGCATGGCATAAACACAGGCATCAATCGAGTCAATCGCGGCCTCGATATGACTGGTGACACGAATATTGCCGGGTAGCGTGATGCCGGGCAGATAACGGCTGTTTTCCCGATGTTGATTGATGGCGTCAGCATGTGCCGCATCGCGGGTATAGAGGCAGACATGGCGCGTGCCGGAGCGGGCCAGCACCATGGCCAGCGCCGTACCCCAGGAACCTGCGCCCAGAACACATACATGCTGCTCATTCATATGATGACCTCCTGCCCCTGAACAAAGGAATAATGAGCATGATCAGGCAGATCAGCAACGGCCAGTCGCCCCAGCGCACATAAGGGGTTTGTTGATTCGAAAGCTGATAATGGCCGAGCAGTGCGGTTTGCACCCACCAGGGCTTTATCGCAGCCACCGCGCCATCGGGCTGAATAATCGCGGTAATGCCCGTATTGGCAGCGCGCAACACATAACGCCCGGTTTCCACTGCCCGCATGCGAGCTGCCTGAAAATGCTGCCATGCGGCCGGCGTCGTACCGTACCAGGCATCGTTGGTCACATTGACCAGCACCTGCGCACCACCCAGCACCCGGTTTCTGGCCTCTTCCGGAAACAGTGATTCGTAACAGATCAATGCGCCATAAGCAATCCCGCGCAACTGCACCACACCGCTATCGTCAGCCGGTTTGAAGCTGGCAATTTCCGGCACCAGCGTATGCAGAAATGGAATCCACGACGGCACATATTCGCCAAATGGCACCAGATGATGTTTACCGGCGAATGCGCGTTCGGACAAGGCCGTTTCAGCTTGCGGGTCGAGAGCGAACAAACCGTTTTGCGCCGTACCCTGCCCGGTTAATTGCAGGCCGCCATATAGTAACGGCGTTTGCCAGTGTTTCACCCGCTTGTTGAGCCACTGACTCCAGCCCGGCGCGCGTTGCAGAAAAAAAGGAATGGCCGCTTCCGGCCAGATGATGATATCCGCACGCGCTGCCACATCGGTGGATAGTGCGGCGTAGCGCTGCATGGTGGTGGTGAGAAAATCCCTGTCCCATTTCCTGTCCTGCGGAATATTCGCCTGCACCAGTGCTGCCGTATGTACGATCCCCTGCCCCGTCCCGGCTGCCGGCGCCAGCAGCACAATCAATCCGGCCATGACGATACCGGCAAGGCCTATGCGCCGGTGCGCCGATGACAGCAACAATAACAGCGCTGCGGCGATGAGTGCAGGCAGCATAGCCAGACCATATACGCCGAACCACGCGCCCCAGCCGATAGCCGGGGTGCCCAGCAATAAATTACCCAGCGCTGTCCATGGCAGGCCGGTGAAAATATGTCCCCTGAGCCATTCTTCTGCGACGGCGGCGGCCGGGAATACAACGATGACCCAGGCTGTGTTTCCGGCCAGTTTCCATGTCAGCCAGGCCCACAGGGCCGGCAACAAGGCCATCACAGCGCCGACCAGCAGTACGCAGAAGCCCGCTGCAATCCACGGCAAATGTCCAAATGTGTGCAGGGTGGGCGCCAGCCACCATGCGCCGAAACCGAACCAGCCCAGCCCGAATGCGACACCGCTTTGCAGTGGTCTGCCTTGTCGAATCAACCACAGCCAGCCCGTCAGAGCCGGGATTGCCAGCCAGGCCTGATCGAACGGGGAAAAGGCGAAGGGCATCGCTGCCCCGCATAGCAAGGCCAACAGGGCGTGTCGTTTACGCTGCTCGTTCACTGGCTGGTTATGATTTTTTATCGGACTGGCGCTGAATGCGTACGCGGTTGATGCGGCGCGGGTCGGCATCCACCACCTGGATATGCAAACCTTCCAGGCTGATTTGCTCACCGTTGTGCGGAATACGGCCCAGATGCGCCGTCAGCCAGCCGCCAACCGTATCATAATCACCCTCGGTCAATTGCATATCGAGCGCTTCGCCCAACTCTTCGATATGCATGCGTGCCTGCACCAGATAGCAACCATCAGCCAGCGGCTGCAACTCGCCCTCTTCAGCTTCACCATCTTCACCGATTTCGCCGGTAATTTCGCGTACCAGATCGGGCAGGGTAATAAATCCGGCCGTGCCGCCATATTCATCCAGCACCATGGCAATCTGGCAGGCATGTTCGCGCATCTCGGACAACAGGCCGGACACCTGCTCCAGTTCCAGTACACGCAGGCATGGCCGGAGCAAGGTAGTCAGGGCGGGGTTTTCACCCTTGATGCGAGCCAGCACAACATCCCGAACATGCACAATACCCAGCACATGATCGATATCCCCATCCATCACCGGCATGCGGCTGACGCCTTTTTCGATCATGATCCGTTCCACATCGGCCAGCGGCGTATCCACTGCCACAGCCTGAATTTCCGAGCGGGGCACCATCAATTCGCGCACCCGCATATCATGCATTTCGATCAATTGCTCCAGCATACTGCGCTGGTCATCCGACAGCACCGCTTCCGCCCGGCGAATCACAGACAATAGCTCCTGCTCATCCCGACCCGGACGCAGGTATTCGATAAGCAGCTTGCGGATACGATCCAGCCAGTGTTGAACCGGACTCATGATTGCGCCACAGGCATATTTTCAGCCGGATAGGGGTGATGCAGCCCCATCTGCTGCATGGCTTGGATTTCCAGCGCCTGCATGCGGGCGGCATCGCCATCGTCGATATGGTCAAAGCCCAGCAGGTGCAAGGTGGCATGGATAATCAGGTGCAGGGTATGCGCCTCGACGCTTAAGCCCAGCCGATCCGCTTCCTGCCTGATAAAGGGCACGGCCAGTGCAATATCACCCAGCGGCTCCGATACATCGACGGGCGCCTCCTGCATCGGAAAAGACAGCACATCGGTAACCGCATCTTGCTTGCGCCACTGATGATTTAATACCCGGATAACCGCATCGCTGCTAAAACGAATGCACAGCTCCGGTGCTGTTGCTGTATGTCCTGCAACGCGGCAGGCGGTTTTTACCGCCGTATCAATATGCTGCGGCGGTTTGAAGGGTTCTTCGTCCGCATCCACGATAATATCAATCATGGGCATCAGTCATGCGGCGGGCCTTCTTCGCTATCTTCATAGGCATTGACGATATTCTCGACCAGCTGATGGCGCACCACATCTTTACTGCTTAAACGGCACAGGCCGATATCGTTGACATGCTCCAGCACGCGCAGCGCATGCAACAATCCACTCTTCTGATGACGCGGCAGATCCACCTGCGTCACATCGCCGGTGACCACCATTTTGGAACCGAAACCGAGACGGGTGAGAAACATTTTCATCTGTTCGCGGGTCGTATTCTGCGCTTCGTCGAGGATGATAAAGGCATCATTGAGCGTGCGTCCGCGCATATAGGCCAGCGGTGCGACCTCGATGCGGCTCTGCTCGATCAGCGCATTCATCTTTTCCACGCCCAGCATATCGGCCATGG
>CAZXAI010000051.1:0-10811 GCA_964638265.1 uncultured Zetaproteobacteria bacterium | reverse complement strand
TTTTGCCCATGACAAAACCAATCGTGGAAGCATTTACAGATGGCGCCTGCTCGGGCAACCCCGGCCCCGGCGGATGGGGCGTACTATTGCGCATGGACGGGCATGAAAAAGAATTATGCGGTGGTGAAGCCCATACAACCAATCAGCAGATGGAATTACAGGCGGCGGTGGAAGCCTTAAAGGCGCTCAAGCGCCCGTGCCGCATCACCATTGTTTCGGACTCCAAATATGTCGTACAGGGCATGACCGAGTGGATTCACAACTGGAAAAAGAAGGGCTGGAAAACCGCCGGCAAGAAACCGGTATCCAATCTGGAGCGCTGGCAGGCGCTTGATGCACTGGCAGCCAAACATGAGGTGACATGGCAATGGGTAAAGGGGCATGCCGGCCACGCAGGCAATGAGCGCGCCGATGCACTGGCGCGTCAGGGCGTGCCCGGCGCTGCGACCGGAGGCAGGTGAAGCAGCCGCATTTGCACCGGCCACGGCTTCAAATCCAGTTGATTGACAGCAATCACCCTGGAACTCCGCCCGTTGCGGGGGTAAAACTTGATGCGGTCACGACGCTTCATATCGCCCAGGATCAGCGTAGTGCCGCCCAGCGGGTGCAGACCGGAGCGCTGATCACAACAAAAACCGAGTTTTTCCTCTTTATTCACATGCGTCGCATCAAAGCGGCGCACCGATGTTTCATTCATAGTCGCCGGCTGGTCTTCACCGGGCAGTTGCAGACGCAACCATAATTCACGCTCTGCCGGCACCGGCGCTGGTGGCGGACGCTGTCCGGCACGCAGAAACTCAAGCGCCCACGGCTCATCAATCCGCCGGCCCAGGTGGTGATCGCCATTCACGACTGCATTATACGCCCAGGGCAACCATGCATGCGATGCAGGTACGATCAGGTCACCCTTGAGCAACCGCTTCTGCTGCCGCGCATAGACATTGAGCACCCTGATTCCATCCAGTTCCGCCCCTGCCTGAGCATTCAACTGCCACAGAAAATCACTGCCGGGCAACAGTTCGGTTGCCTGAATATTGCCGGTATATGCGATGGCGCCAATATCGACCAGCAGACTGGCAATTTCACTGCCAAAATGCGGCGTGGACAAGAACAGAGCCCGGCGGACGGGGTTGTCGGCATGCTCTGAAAGATACTGGCGCAACAACAGGCCGCCCATGCTGTGTGCCACCACATCGACCTGCTTGTAATTCTGCAAATAGTTGTCGAGTTGCTCTTCCAGCAGCTCAATGGGTGGAAAGCGATTAGCGACTATGCCGGTTCGATAATTGAAGAAGTAGATATCGCGATGCAACTGCTGTTCCATCGCAATCAGCTTGCGCGGCCCCGGCCAGCTGAATTCGCCGCCATTCCAGCCATGAATCAGGATAATCGGAATCGCATCGGGATAATCCGGCTGCACCTGCTGATCAAACAGCTCCCATTCGCCCCACAGGCTGGACGATACCTGCCGGCTGGTTTTGGCCGAGCATGCCAGCAGTGAAAACATACACAGCGCTATCAATAATCGGGAGAGCAAACGCAACATGGCGCAATTATCCTTGATCCTCATCGTTCTGCCAACCATCGCTTGGCAAGGGCTGGCAGGTATGGTCGGATTGGCGCCATGAAGATGTTATTTGATTTTTTCCCCGTGCTGTTGTTTTTCATCGTCTACAAGATGTACGACATCTATACTGCCACGGCAGTCCTGATTATCGCCTGCGCCATTCAGACATTCGGCCATCGCATCATCAAAGGCCGATTTGAAAACGCCCATCTCATCACCCTGGTGCTGGTCGCACTGTTCGGCGGGCTGACACTCTACCTGCAGGATGAGACATTCATCAAATGGAAGCCGACTGCCATCAACTGGCTGTTTGCCGTCGTGTTTATCGGCTCCCAGTTTATTGGCGAGAAGCCTATTATTGAGCGCATGATGGGGCCCAACATCAGCCTGCCCGGCGCAGTCTGGACGAAGTTGAATGTCGCCTGGGCCATCTTTTTTGTCGTGCTGGGCGCGTTGAATATCTATGTCGCTTTTTCATTCGATACCGATACCTGGGTCAACTTCAAAATGTTTGGCCTGATGGGACTGACCTTTGCCTTTATTATCGCCCAGAGTATTTATCTGATGCCTTATCTCAAAGAAAGTGAAACGCCCAACAGCGATTAAGCAGCCTCGGCCCTGAACGCCAGCACTGAGTTCAGGCCGCCGAAGGCAAACGAGTTGGACATGGCCATGCCTATCTGTTTCGCGCGCGCTGTATTGGGAATATAATCCAGATCACAGTCCGGATCGGCTGCGGTAAAATTCACCGTCGGTGGCAGCGTGCCATGATGCAGGGCCAGTATGGTTGCAATGGCCTCCAGCGCCCCGGCAGCGCCGAGCGCATGACCGTGCATGGACTTTGTCGATGAAACCGCGATGTGTCCGGCATGATCACCAAAGACTTCGTGAATCGCCGCTGTTTCCGATACATCATTCACCGGCGTGCCGGTGCCGTGCGCATTGATATAATCAATATCGGATGCCGCCATGCCGGCATCATCCAGTGCCGCCTGCATTGCTCTGCATGCACCTTGTTTCGCAGGCATAATCAAATGGGCCGCATCGGCAGACATGCCGAAACCAGCCAGTTCGGCATAAATACGCGCGCCACGCGCACGCGCACTATCGAGGGTTTCCAGCACCAGCATTCCGGCTCCCTCGCCAATCACCATGCCGCTGCGATCCTTGCTGAATGGACGGCAGGTATCCGATGAAATCACCCGCAGAGCCTGCCAACATTTCATCATGCCAAAAGTAATAGCGGCCTCACAGCCGCCTGTGATGGCAATATCAGCATAACCGTGCTGCAACATTCTGAATGCTTCGCCGATGGCATGATTGGATGAGGAACAGGCGCTCGAGACTGCGAAGGTCGGCCCGCGCAAACCGAGATCCATGCTAATCTGGCTGGGCGGGGCGCTCATCATCACACGCGGAATCGTCATCGGGTTAACGCGCGGATTGCCGTCACCGTACAGCTTTTTATAACCATCATCTTCGGTGGTCTTGCCGCCAATCGCAGAGCCGACGATAGTGGCGGTTCGATCCGCCTGCGCCGGCGACAGTTGCATACCTGAATCGGCCAGCGCTTCGCGTGCTGCCAATATGGCAAATTGCGTACAGCGATCCAGCGTTTTCAATTGCTTGCTATCGAAATGGTCGGTCGGAATATAACCGGGCACTTCCGCCGCGACAGCTGCTTTCAAGCCATCGACAGCGATGCTTTCAATCGGGCCAATACCACTGCGCCCCTGGCAGAGCGCTGGCCAGAATGCATTCGTACCGATACCCAGGGCCGAGACAGACCCGAGTCCGGTAATCACGACGCGTTGTCTCATAGCCACCTTGCTCGCAGCCTAGCCCGCTTCAACAAGTTTCCTGACCCCTTCCACCACATCCCTGACGCATTTCAGGCCAAACATTTCATCATCCGAGAAATCAATATTGAATTCTGTTTCGATATCAAACGCAATACCAATCGCACTGACTGAATCAATGTGTAAGTCTTCAAAGCTGGAATCCAGTGTAATGCTAGCCGGATCCAGATCCTGTTCCTTGGCTATGACAGCAATCACACGTTCCTGAATATTATCCATGTAGCGCCCTCTCATTGATGCTGCTTCCATATGCCATGGCATGATCCTGCACCACGCACTGCACATATAAAGCGCGCAAGCTAAAGCCTGCGGTATGAACTGAACAGCCCTGTTCCTATTTCATGCCACAGGGTGGAACCAGTCCATGCCCGTTCAGCCGAATTTAATCAGCCTGTCTGCGCAAAAATGTCGGCACAGCATATTCATCATCATTAAAGCCAGGTTGCTCAAATGGCTGGGGCTGCACTTGCTGACCGGCATGCTGACGGGCAGGCATGGGCTGAATCTGCGCCACGTCCGGCTGAATGCTCGGCATACGTGGCACGGCGGCCTGTTCCTTGTCCATGCTGGCAGCCAGGTTCAGCGATGCTTCACCACTCAGGCCCGTTGCGACAACAGTCACCCGGATACTGTCATCAGAATCCTGATCATAAACCATGCCGCAAATGATATTGGCATCCTCATCAGCCATATTGTGAATGATCGAAACGGCCTCATCATATTCAGCCAGCGTCATATCTTCGTTACCGGTGACATTGACCAGAATACCCTGAGCGCCGTGAATATCGATATCCTCCAGCAATGGAGACGAGATGGCGCGCTCGGCTGCTTCAATGGCACGACTTTCACCCGAGGCAAAGCCGGAACCCATCATGGCCACGCCGCGCGTTTCGCTCATCACCGCTTTCACATCGGCGAAATCCACATTCATATAGCCCGTATGCGTAATCAACTCGGCGATACCGCGCACCGCTTGCAGCAATACATCATCGGCCTTGCGAAAGGCTTCCAGCATGCTGGTGTTCTTGCCGACTGCGCCAATCAGTTTCTGGTTCGGAATGGTAATCAGCGTATCGACATATTTGCGCAGCTCGGCAATGCCCGACTCGGCCTGACGCATACGCCGCTTGCCTTCAAAGCTGAACGGCTTGGTGACCACTGCCACCGTTAGCACGCCCATATCGCGAGCCGCTTCAGCAATCACCGGCGCAGCACCCGTGCCGGTGCCGCCGCCCATGCCGGCCGTGATGAATACCATATCCGTATCCTGCATAAATTCGCATAAACGGTCTTTTTCCGCTTCCGCCGCTTCACGGCCAATCTGCGGATTGGCTCCGGCGCCAAGCCCGCGTGTGATATCGGCGCCCAGTTGCAGCTTGCTATCGGCATGATTGCGTTCAATCGCCTGTGCATCGGTGTTGGCGACAATAAACTCAACGCCGCGCAAATTCTGACTGATCATATTATTCAGCGCATTACCGCCGCCGCCGCCAACGCCAATGACCTTGATTTTGGCCGACTGTGCAGATGTATCCTCGAATGTAAATAATGTTGCCATGTTTATTCTCCTTGCTTCCCGTGTGTATGTGTTTGTATGTGTCTGCGTGTTGTGTGTGCTGCCCTGGTCTTTCCTGTGCCCCGTCCGTCTAACCTGTATCCCCGAACCAGCTTCGCATGCGCTTCCATACGCTCGAAAATAAATGCTGTTTCGTCTTGCTGATATGTTGTGTCGTCTGTCTGTAGCGCTGCCCGTACAGCACCAGCCCCACGCCGGTGGCATACATCGGGCTGGATACCACATCCACCAAACCGCCGACGCCCTGCGGTCGTCCGAGCCGTACCGGCATATCGAATACCTCTTCGGCCAGCTCCACCATGCCGTCCAGCAATGAGGAGCCGCCGGTCAATACCATGCCGGCTGCGGCCAGTTCCTGAAAACCGGAGCGTTGTAATTCATCCTTGATCATCTCGAATAATTCCTCGACGCGCGGTTCGAGAATCTGGGCCATGACCTGACGCGGCATCGGACGCGGGGCGCGACCGCCAACGCTGGGGATCTCAATCTGATCTTCCGGCGGCACCAGCGATGTCATGCAGGCGCCGTATTTGCGTTTTAGCTGATCGGCTTCGCGAGCCGAGGTGCGCAGACCGATGACCAGATCATTGGTCAGATGGTCGCCGCCAATCGGAATCACATGCGTATGGCGAATCGAACCGTTGAGAAAAATCGCCATATCGGTAGTACCGCCGCCAATATCAATCAGCACCACGCCGATATCTTTTTCATCCTGCATGAGCACGGCTTCCGATGAAGCCACCTGTTCGAGCACCATATCGGTCACATCCAGGTCACAGCGATTGCAGCATTTGACAATATTCTGGGCCGATGACACCGCCCCGGTAATCACATGCACCTTCGCTTCCAGGCGTACGCCGGACATGCCGATCGGCTCCAGAATGCCATCCTGATTATCGATGATGTATTCCTGCGGCAGAATATGCAGTACCTTCTGGTCGGCCGGAATATTCATGGCGCGGGCCGCATCAATGACCCGATCCACATCTTCACGTCCCACTTCATTATTCTGGGTCGCCACCACGCCGTGGCTGTTATAACCACGAATATGGGAGCCGGCGATGCCGGTAAACACCGACTGAATATCCACCCCGGCCATCAGTTCTGCTTCTTCCACCGCCAGCCGAATCGATTCCACCGTCGTTTCGATATTGACCACCACGCCCTTGCGCAAACCGCGCGATGGATGCGTACCGATACCAATCACATCGACCTTGCCGTCCGGCCCGGCCTCGGCGACCACGCAGGCAATCTTGCTGGTGCCGATATCCAGCCCTACCAATACCTGATCATGCTTGGACATCAAATAACCCCTCCATGCCCGGCTGGCCGGATAAACCAGCGGGATGCCATGCGTGCATCCACACGCCAGTAACGCCCCTTCCAGCGGGGTTGTTTCAATAACGATAAAATATGTTGAATTTCGCTACCCTCATCTGACTGAGGAATCAGCCAGCTAACGCCGCGAGAAAAATAAATCTGCCAATGACCATTGCCGGCACGAATTTCACTTAAGGCGGCAAACCGGCTCATATCTGCCTGCGCCAGTGCAGCCAGCATGCGGTGCGCAGCACTCAGTTGAGATGCAGGCATGCGCAGCAGCGGCAGATCCGGCGACTCGCCCTTTCTCAGCAGACGATAATCATCACCCTGTACGTCAATCAGGTGCAACCGGCTCTGCTCATCCTGCCACAATGCAGCCGGCACACGGGCATCGGCCTGTATCTTCAAACGATCCGGCAGGATGCGAGTGATACGCACGGCCGCCAGATCGGGAATACGGCGTAACCATTGCCGACTTAACTGATCGGGACGCGTGCTGAGAAAATCCCGGCTGGGCATATGCTGCAACTGCGCCTCAATCGCGACCTTGATTGGCGCGTCGGCCTGAATATCCCAATGGGCGACGCTCCATTTCTGATTCAGCCAGACAGCACTGCTCACACTCAGCGCCGCCATCATGGTAAACACCATTACTGTACCGATGCGTTTCAGGCTACGGCGGCGGGCTTCTTGCTGGATGGCCGGATCAATACGGCGCTGGTTTACACGACTCATTGCACGCCTCCCGCCAAGATATATTCCCATTCTCCGACCATACGCACTTCCGGCTCCAGCTCGATGCCACTGTGCTGCTTCACTGCCGCCTGCGCACGCCGAATAAGCGCCACGATATCGGCGCTGCTGGCTTCACCCTCATTGACAATAAAATTGGCATGTTGATCGGAAATACGCGCACCGCCGATTTGAAAGCCTTTCATGCCGGCTGCCTCGATCAAGCGGGCGGCATGGTCGCCTGCCGGATTCTTGAATACAGAACCGCAATTGGGCTGCGCCAGGGGCTGTGTCGATGAGCGCCGGCTGCGCATGCTGCGCATACGTTCGCGGATCTGTTCCGGGTGATCGGTTTGCAGCCGGAATGTGGCCGCCACAATCAGGCTGCCGGCCGGTAAATCGCTGTGGCGGTAGCGCATATTCAAATCAGCCGCATCCATATCGAGCACACGGCCATCACGCAGCACCACGGTAATGCCACGTAATACATCCGATACCTGCTGGGCAAAGCAGCCGGCGTTCATGGCCACGCCGCCGCCGATATCGCCGGGTACGGTGGCCATAAATTCGCAGCCGGTCAGGCCCTGGTTGGCGCACTGGCGAGCCAGGCTACTCATGCGCAGGCCGGCTCCGGCGCTCACAATGCAAGCATCAAACCGGATCTCGTTCAGCTCGCTCAAATCCACCACAAAACCGTCAAAGCCGGTATCCGGCACCAGCATATTACTACCGCGTCCGAGCGGCAGAATCACCACATCGGCAGGACAGGCCCGCACGGCGGCAATCAGCGATGCGCGATCCGCCGGACGGAAAAACCAGCGCGCCGGCCCACCCACGCCGAGCGTGGTATGCGCCGCCATCGGTTCATGCTGACGCAGGATACCGCCCTGATGCAGCGCACTGCTCCAGTCGTTATCGGCGGACAGCTGTTTCACAGCGCTATTCATCCAGCCGCCTCCCGCATCTGTTGAGCCAGGGAACCAATGGAGCCGGCTCCCATCAGCAAGACCACATTGCCATCAGCCAGTGCTGTTTGCGCGTATGCCCGTGCAGCATCCAGATTATTCAGCAACGACACGCCGCGATGGCCGCGAGCGACCATGCCTTCGGCCATGCGTTCGCTGCTGGTATCGGCAATTTCCGCCTCGCCGGCGGCATATACAGGCAACAGCGCCACCGCATTGGCCGCATCGAATGCACCCATGAATTCAGCCATCAGGTCGTGCGTACGGCTATAACGATGGGGTTGAAAAATGACCGCGATATGACGTTCCGGCCAGCATTCACGCGCAGCCGTCAGCGTCGCCATCACCTCTTTCGGGTGATGCCCGTAATCATCCACCAGCACGCCATCGCCTATTTTCATGCGCTGGAAGCGGCGCTGAATACCTTCAAACGAGGCCATGGCATCGCGAATCGTTTCAATATCAATACCCAGATCAAGCAGCACGGCAATCGCAGCCAGGGCATTTTCGGCATTATGCCGCCCCGGCATCGGTAGTCTGAATGCACCGAGGTCGCCCTGTTTGCGGCTGGCGGCGCGAAACACCTGTCCTTCCGCATCAGCCTGCGTATGCAATAAATGCAAATCCGCCTGCGGGCTACTGCCATAGGTGGTGACCGGCTTGTGCAGGCGCTCGCGCAGCGCCGCCACATTCGGATGTTCATGGTGCAAGACCACGCGACCGTAAAACGGCACCAGATCCACAAAGCTGTGAAATGCCGCCATCAGGGTCTCGAAATCGCCATAATGATCCAGGTGCTCCGGATCAATATTGCTGACCACGGCAATGGTTGGAGACAGACGCAGGAAAGAACCGTCGGACTCATCGGCTTCGGCCACCAGCCACGGACTGGCGCCGAGCCGGGCATTGCTGCCGCAGGCGGTCAACCGGCCGCCGATCACATAGGTCGGGTCCAGTCCGGCAGCCTCCATGCCGTGGGCGATCAGCGACGTCATCGTCGTCTTGCCATGACTGCCGGCAATGGCGATGCCCTGTTTCATGCGCATCAATTCGGCCAGCATATCGGCGCGTGGAATCACCGGCACGCCGCGTTTGTGCGCCTCGGCAATTTCCGGATTACTGTGGTCGATGGCCGAGGACACAACGACCACCTGCGCATCGCCCAGATTGTCCGCCGCGTGTCCCACTATCACATCAATGCCCAGGCTGCGCAGCCGCACCACATTCGGGCTTTCGGCCACATCGCTGCCCTGCACGCTGAAGCCCTGATTATGCAGCAGTTCGGCAATGCCGCTCATGCCGATGCCGCCGATACCGATCAGGTGAATGCGTTGCACCCGTGACTTCATGCGTTCACCTCCGCAGTTTTATCCCCGTCGGCATGCATGGCCGGTAAATAGTCCGCCAGCACATCGAGTTGCATGTCCTGCGCATCATAGGGCGCAGCCGTACAGGCCGCCTGACTCATGGCAGATAATTTCCCCGGATGAAACAAATGAGCCTCTATCTGTGCGGCCAGTGATTCCGCATCCATCTGCTGCTGATCCAGCACCAGCGCAGCACCGACGCTGGCCAGCGTTTCGGCATTATGGCGCTGGTGATCATCGGCAGCATGCGGCAGGGGCACAAACAGCGTCGGCATGCCGACGCAGGCTGCTTCGCAGACGGTCATGGCGCCGGCGCGCGCTACCATCAGATTACCGCTGCCATAAAATCCGGCCATATCATCACAAAACGGCAGGACTTCGGCCTGGATGTCGGCCTGTGCATATATCCCGGCCACGCGCTGCCGGGTTGCCTCATCATGGCCGGCGATATGAGTGACGGTGAATGTGCGCCCTTCGCGCGACAATAATCGGCATGCTTCGGGCACGGTCTGGTTCAGCGCCAGCGCCCCCTGTGAACCGCCCAGCACCAGCAGGCGCGGCGGCACATGCACCTGCCAGCGTGTGGCCATGATCGTTTGCCGCACCACATTGCCGGTTACCACGCGCCGCACCCGTCCGGCCAGTTGACGGGACGCCGCGTCAAAACCCAGCATCATACAGCGGCAGAAGCGCGCCAGCGTACGATTGACCAGACCGGGCATGGCATTCTGTTCGTACAGCACCACCGGAATCCGACTGATCAAGGCGGCCGCCACGCCGGAAATACTGGCGTAACCACCGACGCCGACCAGCAAATCGGGGCGTTCATGCCGCCACTGTCGCCGGATGGACATGACCGACTGTGGCAATTCCCATAACAGTACGCGCACGCGCTGCATCAGGCCGGCGCCTTTGACGCCGTGCATGGCCAGCAATTGCACTTGTTCACCGCGCTCGGGCAATAGCTTTGCTTCGAGGCCGCGTTCCGCACCGATAAAACAGACGGAGAGCTGCGGCCAGCGCAAACGCGCTGCATCCGCCAGCGCCAGCGCTGGCATCACATGGCCGCCAGTGCCGCCACCGGCAATGCAGAGTACAGGGGCGCGGCTCAAGACAAGTGCTCCATTCCATCATCGGCAGATGCCATGGCCGGTTTTTTGCGCCCCGGCTTTGTGGGTTTGCTGCCGCGCACGGCCTTGCCCTGCCCGATACGCTTGTTGCCGGGTTGATGGCGCTGCACCGATAACAGCAAGCCCATAAGTACGCATTCACCAAACAGTGCGCTGCCACCGTAGGATACAAACGGCAATGGCATGCCCTTGGTGGGCAACAGCCCCATGGCAGCGCCCAGGTTAATCATCAGCGCCGCAGCCAGCACCACCACGCAGCCCATAATCAGCAGCCGGGCAAACATATCAGTCG
>CAZXAI010000050.1:0-10858 GCA_964638265.1 uncultured Zetaproteobacteria bacterium | reverse complement strand
AGGGAGGGAAATAACCCCCCATGATTCAGGCGATTATTGATGGCTCACTTAAAAATCGATTTCTGGTACTGATCGCTACGGCCTTTTTGATCGCAGCCGGATACTGGGCGATAAAAAATACGCCGCTGGATGCGATTCCCGATTTGTCCGATGTGCAGGTTATTGTGTTTACCGAATATGCCGGTCAGGCGCCGCAAGTGGTTGAGGATCAGGTGACATACCCGTTGACCACAGCCATGCTGGCTGTGCCATTTGCCAAAGTGGTGCGCGGTTACTCCTTTTTCGGTTACTCCTTCGTCTATATCCTCTTCGAAGATGGCACGGATATGTATTGGGCTCGCTCGCGCGTGCTGGAATATCTGAACTTTGTCAGTGGTAAATTGCCTCCGAGCGTGAACCCCACGCTGGGGCCGGATGCCACGGGCGTGGGCTGGGTATATGAATATGCGCTGGTGGACAGGTCGGGCAAACACGACCTCTCCCAACTGCGTTCCATTCAGGACTGGTACCTGCGTTATCCGCTACAAACCGTGGATGGCGTATCCGAGGTGGCCTCTGTCGGCGGCTATGTCAAACAGTATCAGGTAGAAGTCGATCCCAATGCCCTGCAGGCCTACCACATTCCGCTATCCAAGGTGAAACGGGCGATTCAGCGCAGTAACAACGATGTTGGAGGACGCCTCATTGAGCGTGGTGAAACCGAATTCATGGTGCGTGGCCTGGGTTATATTCAGTCGCTGGATGATATCAGAAAAATTGCAGTGGGTGTGGACAAAAATGGTACGCCTATCCGCATTCGGGATGTCGCTAATGTTCACCTGGGCCCGGAATTGCGTCGTGGCGTGGTCGATCTCAACGGCGAGGGGGAAGTGGCTGGCGGTGTGATTATCATGCGTTACGGGGCGAATGCACTCTCCACGATTGATGCGGTGAAAGAAAAACTGGAAGAGCTGAAAGCCGGGCTACCGGAAGGCGTGGAAATCGTGCCGGTCTATGATCGCAGTAGTCTGATCGAACGGGCGGTGGATAATCTCAAGGACAAACTGATTGAAGAGTCCATTGTGGTCTCGCTGATTTGTCTGATGTTTCTGTTGCATGCTCGTTCGGCGTTGGTTGCGATTCTCTCTCTGCCGGTCGGTATTCTGATTGCCTTTATCATTATGCACTGGCAGGGTATTAACGCCAATATTATGAGTCTTGGAGGTATTGCCATCGCCATTGGCGCCATGATAGACGGTGCGATAGTGATGATCGAGAATGCGCACAAACATCTGGAGCATGCGGTCAGGGCCAAGGGGGCGGAGCTTAATGCCAAGGAGCGATGGTTGGCTGTGGGTACGGCCTCCAGAGAGGTCGGCCCGGCGCTGTTCTTCTCGCTACTGATTATTACGGTGTCATTCCTGCCGGTATTTACATTGCAGGCGCAGGAAGGGCGCTTGTTTTCGCCGCTGGCATTCACCAAGACCTATGCCATGGCCGGTGCTGCTATTTTGGCGATTACCCTGGTACCTGTCCTGATGGGTTATTTTCTGCGCGGGAAAATTCCGCCCGAAGATAAAAATCCGGTGAACCGGTTCCTGCTTTTTATACACAAGCCGGCTTTGAATAAAGTCATCCAGTGGCGCTGGAAAAGTGTCATTGTGGCGCTATTGCTGCTGAGCGCTACGGCTTACCCGTTATCCAAAATCGGCAGCGAGTTCATGCCGCCGCTGGATGAAGGGGACGTATTTTATATGCCTACGACCTTCCCAGGCATCTCTATCACCAAAGCCAAGGAGCTGATGCAGCAGACGGACAGGATTTTGAAGACCTTTCCCGAAGTGAAATCGGTGTTTGGCAAGGTGGGACGTGTTGAGACTGCCACTGATCCGGCACCGTTGTCGATGCTGGAAACAACCGTGCAACTCAAGCCCAGGGCTGAGTGGCCCGATCCTGACAAGACGACGAAAGCACTGATGCATGAAATGGATCAGGCTATTCGCTTCCCCGGTGTGGCCAATGCCTGGACCTACCCGATCAAGACACGCATTGATATGCTTTCCACCGGCATCAAGACGCCCATCGGCATCAAGATATCAGGACCTGATCTGGCTGTATTGGAAAAGAATGTCAAAAAAATCGAACAGGTACTGAAAACACTGCCGGATACGTTGTCGGCTTTTGGTGATCGTACCGTGGGCGGTTACTATTTTGACTTCAAGATCAATCGGGATGCGATCTCGCGTTACGGGCTGACCATCGAGGATGTGCAGGATGTAATCCAGAGCGCCATCGGTGGCATCAATGTCACACAGACAGTGGAAGGGCTGGAACGATATCCGGTGAATCTGCGTTATCCGCGAGAATTGCGCGATAATCCCGAACAACTGGGGCGCGTGCTTATTCCGACGCCGACCGGTGCGCAGATACCGTTATCCCAGCTGGCTACGATTACAACCCGGCAGGGGCCGCCTTCGATTAAATCCGAGAATGCCCGCCCCAATGCCTGGATCTATGTCGATGTTACTACCAGCGATATTGGCGGTTATGTAGCCAGAGCCAAAAAAGTGATTGAGGAGCAGGTGAAGCTGCCGCCCGGTTATACGCTGGTTTGGTCTGGTCAGTTTGAATATATGGAACGCGCCAATGAACGATTGCGTATCGTTGTACCCTTCGCGCTGTTTGTGATCTTTCTACTGCTATACCTGAATTTCGGCAATATCGTAGCACCACTGGTGGTGATGCTTTCTATTCCGTTTGCCTTGATCGGTGGCTTCTGGCTGGTGTTCTGGCTCGGGTTTAATATGAGTGTGGCGGTAGCGGTGGGCTTTATCGCGCTGGCTGGCGTGTCGGCGGAAATCGGCGTGCTGGTGCTGACGTTTATTGATCAGGAAGTCAGAAAAATGCGCCAACAAAAGGGACGCGCACTGCAGTCAAAAGAGATTATGAATGCGGTGCTTGGTGGCACATCGCAACGCGTGCGCCCGATTGCCATGACTGCCACAGCCATTATCGCCGGTCTGTTGCCGATCATGTGGAGTTCCGGTACCGGCTCTGAAGTGATGCAGCGTATCGCAGCTCCGATGGTTGGCGGCATGTTGACAGCTACGCTGTTGTGTCTGCTGGTGTTGCCGTTGATCTATGGGCTGATTCTTCAATTTCAGGAAAAACGCCATGTGAAATCTTTGGAGAAAAAAGCGTAATGGGTTTCCGCTTGATGTTGCAGGGCTGTATGAGGCTCATAATGCCTCTGGCTCTGCCGCATCAAGGGGGGGTGCAGTGGACGAATGATAAGTACAGGTGCCCGCAAGGGAAGGGGAGAGGATTATGATTAAGAGTATCATTGATGGTTCGTTGAAAAACGGCATGCTGGTATTCATGGCCACAGGGTTCCTGATCCTGGCTGGTGCATGGGCGGTAAAAAATATCTCGCTGGACGCCATTCCGGATCTCTCCGATGTGCAGGTTATTCTATTCACCGAGTTTCCCGGCCAGGCGCCGCAAGTGGTGGAAGATCAGGTCACTTACCCGCTCACGACCACCATGTTACAGGTGCCGGGGGCCAAACTGGTACGCGGTTACTCCTTTTTTAATTATTCCTTTGTTTATATTATTTTTGAAGAGGGAACGGATATGTACTGGGCGCGTTCGCGTGTATTGGAATATGCCAATTCCGCAGCCCGCAACCTGCCGGCCGGTGTTCAGCCTGTATTGGGGCCGGATGCCACCGGCGTGGGCTGGATTTATGAATATGTATTGGTGGATCGAAGCGGAAAACATGATTTGGCCGAGCTGCGCAGCCTGCAGGACTGGGTGCTTCGCTACCGTCTGGAGACAGTCAAAAATGTATCTGAGGTTGCCTCGGTGGGTGGCTACGTCAAACAGTATCAGGTGGAAGTCGATCCCAATATCCTGCTGGGTTACAACATCCCGCTGTCCAAGGTGAAGCATGCCATTTTGCGCTCGAACAACGATGTTGGCGGACGCCTGGTTGAGATGGCCGAAACTGAATTTCTGGTGCGCGGACTCGGCTATATCAAATCCATCGATGATCTGAATCAGATACCGGTCGGCGTGGATAAAAACGGCACGCCTGTCCGGCTGATGGATGTGGCACATGTGCACCTGGGGCCGGAACTCCGGCGTGGTGCAGTGGATTATAATGGTGAAGGCGAAACAGCTGGCGGTATCGTGGTGATGCGTTTTGGTGAAAATGCCCTGACCACCATCGAAGCGATTCGAGAAAAGATTGCCGAGTTACAGAAGATCATGCCGGAAGGCGTGGAAATTGTGCCGGTGTATGATCGTGGCGCCCTGATTGAACGTTCGGTGGATAATCTCAAGGAAAAACTGCTGGAGGAATTTATTGTCATTGCGCTGGTCTGCATGATTTTTCTTATGCATGCCCGTTCTGCCCTTGTCGCTATCGTCACCCTGCCGATGGGCATGTTGATGGCCTTCATTCTGATGCAATGGCAGGGTTTATCGGCCAATATCATGAGTCTCGGTGGTATTGCCATTACACTTGGAGCCATGGTGGATGGCGCCATTGTGCTGATTGAAAATGCCCACAAACATCTGGAACACGGTGAGGCGAAGAAGGGGTCGGCGCTAACCATCCCCGAGCGCTGGTCGGCGATTAGCGATGCGTCGAAAGAGGTGGCACCTGCTCTGTTCTTTTCGCTGTTGATTATCACATCATCGTATCTGGTGATTTTCACCCTGCAGGAGCAGTCCGGGCGTTTGTTCAAACCGCTGGCGTTTACTGCGACCTATATTATGGCTGCCGCAGCTGTACTTGCCATCACGCTGGTGCCGCTGCTGATGGGCTATTTTATCCGTGGCAAGATCATGCCCGAAGAAAAAAACCCGGTGAACCGCTTTCTGAAATTCATTCACGGGCCGGTACTTGCCAATGCCCTGAAATATAAATGGGCTACCCTGGGCATTGCTCTGGCCGTGTTGGTGAGCGTGGCTTATCCGCTTGGCAAGCTGGGTAGCGAATTTATGCCGCCGCTGGATGAGGGTGATATCCTTTATATGCCCACAGCTATTCCCGGCATCTCGATTACCAAATCGAAAGAAATGATGCAGCAGATGGACAAAATTCTGATGACTTTTCCGGAGGTGCAATCGGTATTCGGCAAGAATGGCCGAGCCGAAACATCCACCGATCCGGCTTCTCTGGCTATGACGGAAATCACCATCCGCGTGAAACCACGCGATCAGTGGCCGGATCCATCCAAAACCACTGCGCAACTGAAGCTCGAAATGGATAAGGCGATTCAGTTTCCCGCAGTGGCCAACTCATGGGGCTTTCCGATCAAGACGCGCATCGACATGCTGTCCACCGGCATCAAAACGCCGGTCGGCGTTAAAATCATCGGCCCGAACCTCAATGTGCTCCAGCGTATCGGTAAAGATATCGAAGGGGTACTGAAGATGTTACCTGAGACCAAGTCGGCCATGGGAGACCGGGCCATGGGCGGCTATTACCTGGATTTCGACATCAATCGCAAAAAAGCAGCGCGCTACGGCCTGACCGTGGGCGATGTGCAGGATGTGATTCAGTCGGCCATTGGCGGCATGAATATCACTGAAACGGTGGAAGGGCTGGAGCGTTATCCGGTCAACCTGCGTTATGCACGCGGCCTGCGTAGCACGCCGGAAGAACTCAAACGCATGTTGATTTCCACCCCGACCGGCGCACAGATTCCGATTGCTCAGGTTGCTGATTTGATTATCCGGCGCGGGCCGCCTTCGATCAAGAGCGAAAACTCACTATCCGATACCTGGATTTATGTGGATATCAACACCTCGGATATTGGCGGTTATGTGGAAAAAGCCAAACAGGTGGTGGCTGATCAGGTGAAGGTTCCACCGGGATATGAGGTGCTCTGGTCCGGGCAATATGAATATATGCAGCAAGCCAACAAACGCATGCAACTGGCTGCGCCGCTGGTGCTGGTATTGATCTTCCTGCTGTTGTATTTCAATTTTAAAACTTTCATTGAGCCGGTGGTGGTCATGGCTTCGGTGCCGTTCGCACTGGCTGGCGGCGTTTGGTTGATTTATGTGATGGATTTCAACCTGAGCGTTGCTGTAGATGTCGGGTTCATCGCGCTGGCTGGCGTGGCCGCCGAGATTGGCGTATTGGTATTGACGTTCATCGGCCACGAGGTGGAACGCAAGCGTGCGGAGCTGAAACGTCCGCTTTCCTCAAAGGAAATTTTTGAGGCTGTGCTCAATGGCACTTCCCAGCGCGTACGCGCCATTGCCATGACAGCAGCGGCGATCATCGCAGGGCTGTTGCCTATCATGTGGAGCTCGGGCACGGGATCCAGCGTCATGCAACGTATCGCCGCCCCCATGGTTGGTGGAATGCTCACCACGCTCATCGTATGTCTGGTCGTGGTGCCGGTGTTTTACGGCATGATTTTGCAAGTCAAAGAGAAACGCGCCATCCGTGCGGTTGCAAAAAAATCAATCAGTTTGAAGTAATAATTATAAAAAGGAGAATAGTAAATGATAAAGAAAACAACGATGAGTCTGATTGCAGCGGGCATCGTGGGAATAAGTCCGGCCCTTGCATCCGGAGATCATGGCGGCATGGATATGCAGCAGGGCAAGATGAATGGTGCTGTGAATCATGAGATGGGTAAAGGCCACATGCATGGTAAAATGATGGGGGAAATGAAACACGCCATGAACGGCATGTTTTTGGTCAGAAAAGATATTGATGGCTATCAGGTCAGCTTCCATATTATGAAAGCGCCTGAAGGCATGCAAACGCATGGCGGCGAGTATCACTTTATGTTCAAGGCTGAAAAGGATGGCAAAGCACTGACGGACTTGATGGTCAATTCAAAAATAACACACCCTGACGGAAAAGAAGAATCCAAAATGATGATGAAAATGGGTGACTGGTATATGGCCGGTTACAATCTTAGTCATCAGGGCCAGCATCAGTTGATGGTGTTGTTCAAGACTGCCGACGGCAAGAAACATTTTGGTGGTATTTTCTATCCACAACAGGTTAAGGAGTAAATCATGCAATACTTACTGAGAGTAGCGATTGCTGCGTTTGCCGTTTTGGCTCTGGCTGCCTGCGATGCAGGCAATACGAACACCGAGCCGGCCTCAACGAAGCTTAGCCAGGGCGAGTCCTTACCAGCGAGTATGAAAAAAGTGGTGATGTATAAAGCGCCGAACTGTAAATGCTGCACCGGCTGGGCGGAGCATTTACGCCAGGACGGCTTTAGCGTGACCATACACAAACGCGAAGATATGGATGCGATCAAGACGAAATTCGGCGTCAGCGATAAACTGGCATCGTGCCATACCGCGCTTGTCGATGGCTATGTGATTGAAGGCCATGTGCCTGCCGCCGATGTGGAACGTCTGCTCAAAGAGCGGCCCGATATTGTCGGTCTGACTGCGCCGGGCATGCCGATGAAATCGCCGGGCATGCAGGCCGTTGGTCAGAAACCGCAGGGTTATACCGTGCTGGCGTTCGATAAAGACGGCAACACGACTGTATTTCACAGGTATTAAATCATGGCGAACGTAATGAAACGATTGTTGTGGGTCTCTATTCTGGGCATTGCGCTGGCCTCCTGCTCATCCGGCGGTGAGCAACAGGCCAGCAGTCTGCCGGTCAAGGGCAAAGCCATGCCGGAATTCCAGATGAATAGGCTCGATGGCAAGCAGGTCAACAGCCATGAACAGTTTGCCGGCAAGGTAATTGTACTCAATGTATGGGCGACCTGGTGCCCGCCGTGCCGCAAGGAAATGCCGGATTTGATTCGCCTGTCCCGTTTGCTGCCGGCTAATAAATTTGCCGTCATCGGGTTGTCGGTGGATAGCAATGGCGATGATGTGCGCGCCTTTATCAAGCAATATCATATCCCGTTCCCGATTTTCTGGGATCAGGGCGGCAAGCAGGTGGCCGGGCCACGGCTTGGTACGTTCAAATATCCGGAAACCTATATTATCAACCGGCGCGGTGTGTATCTGGAGAAAGTGGTGGGCGGATTCCCCTGGGCCTCGCCGCGCACGGTCGCGATTATGAACGCCATCTATAAAACCGGAAAAATACCCGAACCACCCAAAAAAGGAGCATAACATGGAAAAAAACGAGGCAGCCCAGGGTGCGACGAATGCATATCTGAAAGGTATTGCAGTGCTGCTTATCGGAGGGCTTGGTATTGGTTTGGGCGTGATGTATTCGGGGGTGATCAATGTGGCGGCCTCTTATCCGCATAGCTCACTCACCCAGTGGGGGCTGCACACAGCCATGAAACAATCGGTGCGTTATCATGCCAGTGATATTCAAGTCCCGGCTCTGGATCAACCGGGAAAAATACTGAACGGGTTCCGTCATTACCGTGAGATGTGTACGGGGTGTCATTTGGCGCCAGGTATTGCGTCTTCGGAAATTCGTCAGGGCTTGACGCCAAAGCCGCCAAAACTGCAGCAAACGGTGAACATATGGACGCCTGCCGAATTATTCTGGATTGTTAAAAACGGCGTAAGAATGACAGCCATGCCGGCCTGGGGAGCGAGTCATAACGATGAAAAGATTTGGGAGATGGTCGCTTTTCTGGAAAAACTGCCGGGTATGACAACAGCCCAATACAGCGAGTTGGACAAGCGGGCCGGTCAGGATGATGGCGATGCGGATTAAACAAGCGGGTATGTGTTCAAAAGACAAAAAAGGAGAAAAGCAAATGACAGCAGTAGGACTTGTGATATTAATGGTGATCGGCAGTGCTCAGGCGGCACTGGCGCATGGTGATGAACAGCGTCATGTGGATGGCAGTATGGGTATGAGCAGTGCTGCGGGAAATATGAAAGGAGGCTTCCTTAGCACGAAAAATATTGATGGCTATAGCGTCAGTTTTCATATTATGAAAGCTTCCGAAGGCGTGGCCCACGGCGCCAGCCATCATGTCATGGTTAAAGTTGTGCAGAATGGCAAGGTGGTTACTGATCTGATGGTCAATTCCAGGGTGGTACATCCCAATGGTAAATCCGAATCTAAAATGATGATGAGAATGGGTGACTGGTATATGGCCGCTTATGATCTGAGCCATCCAGGTTCACACCAGTTGATGGTGCTATTCAAAAGCAGTGATGGGAAGAAGCATTTTGGTGGCGTGAGTTATCCTGTGCAGCAACAGAATAATGGAGGTTAACACAGATGAGAAAATATATGGTATTGATGGTTATGCTAGGTGTGCTCAGTGCGTGTTCTACGTGGACAGATAGTAACTCCAGCGCGGCAGGACAGAAAAATAGCGCAGTGGCAACGCAAGGTATGGATCACAAATCCACGTTTTTTGTAGCGCAGAAGGGCGTGGAAGATGGTTATGTATTTATTTTCCATGTCATGCCGGCACCGGAAGGCAATGGCTATAGCCGGATGAACTATCATCTGATGGTGAGTGTGGAAAAGAATGGCCAGCCGCTGACTGATTTGAAACTGTATTCGGCAGTGAAACACCCGGATGGCAGCGTCCGCGCAAAAGCGCCGATGATGCGGATGGGCAACTGGTATATGGCGCTGTATAACCTCAGTCATGAAAAGGGACAGCACTGGTTAACCGTATCCTTTGAGCGGGCAGGGAAAACATATGCTTCCGGCGTTTATTATCCGGAACGGGCTTATCACCAATGAGCGACATCCGCTGCCCTGTTTGCAATATGGATGCCAGTGACTCCGGCATTCACGCCGATCATATGGGTGTTGAGTATCACTTTTGTATGGAACAGTGCCGGGAGAATTTTCTGGCTCGACCCTTACTGTATATCGGTAAGCAGTCGCCGATCAAAGCCGGCCGACAAGTGATCAAACGCAGAAGGTTTAGGCTGGACTGCCCGGTGGCCGGTTTACAGCGCGATACGTTGCTCATGGAACTGAATAAATTGATGAGCGTGCGCAATATTATGATCGAGGGGGATAGCCTCTCGATTGATTACAACCTGCTGGAAGTGACGGCTGAACAGATTGAAACCACGCTGATGCGGGCCGGCGCACTGATGGGGTCGGGCTGGGCCGAGCGCCTGAAACGCGGCTGGATACATTATACCGAAGAAACTGAACTCGATAACCTGGCTACCGGCGAGGCTGCCTGTTGCAATAAATCACCGGCTAAGGGATAAAGGAGCAAGCGATGCAGTACAAAAAAGTGACGGCGATTGTCATGTGCGAAAAGTTAAATGTGCTCGAACGGGCGCTGGTTGAGATTGGTGTAAGTGGTGTGAGCATTACCCAGGTTCGGGGCTATGGCGAATACCATGACTTTTATCAGTCAGACATGATGACTCGCCATGCCTGTGTCGATATTTTTTGCCGGGCATCCCGAGCTGATATCATCGTCAATACAATAATGGATGTTGCTCATGACGGTCAGCCTGAAGATGGAATTGTTGCGGTAATGCCAGTTGATCAGCTGTACCGTATTCGGACAAAATCCGATTATAATGCTGATGTTACTGATTGATATGAAACAAACCATGTGTGTTAAGGTTATCCTATGTTGACTGTCAGCGAATTGGCTGCAGCCGCAGGCATGACGTCAGATGCGGTACGATATTATACACATATTGGGTTGCTCCACCCAACACGTGACCCAGTCAATGGGTATCGGCTGTTTTCAACTGTCGATACCCACCGGCTACGGTTTATTGCTCACGCCAAGCAGATTGGGTTTACATTGTCCGAGATTCAACAGGTGTTTTCTGATGCAGAGCAATCCAGTTCGCCATGTCCAAGGGTGCGGGAAATTCTGCATCGGAGAATTATCGAAAACCGCCAACGGATCGAAGAATTGACAGCATTGCAATTGCGCATGGAGCAGACCCAACAGGAATGGTC